>JAIFLU010000305.1 GCA_020048915.1 Bacteroidota bacterium
GGTAACGGGGACGATTAATGGTAATTTTACCTATCCCTTCGAAATACTCCAGTTTTATCTCTTCAAAGTCTTTAATTTTCGACCATTCTCTCATAATGCAAGTGCTTGTTTTAAATAGTGATAATATGCTTTAAACGCTTTTATATTTTGTTTTTGATCGGTTCTTATTTCTAAAAGGGTTGGCCCTTCCGACTGAAACAATTCCTGTAAACTACTTTTAAGCGTGGAATCGTCGCTGCAATGAATATATCCCACTCCATATGCTTCGGCCAAAGAACAAATGCTTACCCGATGCGGAGTTTCAAAATAAGGACGAATATCGTCAATCTCGCTGCTGGTATCAATTAAGCTGAAAATACTTCCCCCATTATTATTGATGACGACAATTTTCAGGTCAGGCATCAGATGATTGTTCCAAAGTGCATTCGAGTCGTAAATAAATGCCAGGTCACCGGTAATGATTAATGTAGGCAGTTTTGAGGCAAAAGCAGAACCTGCAGCCGTAGAAACACATCCGTCAATTCCGGATGTCCCACGGTTCGAATAGTAGGTAATATCCTGCCTAGGCTGGGCAAGCTGTGCATAGCGCACCGGCGTGCTGTTGGCAAGGTGAATTACACTATTTTTAGGTGCAGCCTCTAATACCTCCGATACTACTTTCACATCGCAAAACCAGGCATTCGAAATATATTCGGTATGATGCATAGCCATGGCCGTTCTTTTTCCAAAGAATAGATTTGAATAGGTGGACGCTGATGAAATTTCCGTTTCAAGCAGTTCATTTAGAAAAGTAGCCGCATCGGTTTTCAGGATGGCATTTAAACTTTTGAATGTATCGATATAATCGGATGAGGAAGAAATATGCCAGTGCTCTTTGGGTTGGTATACCTTTAGATATTGCTTTATCCTTTTTGAGACGATAGAATCGCCCACAGTAATTAATAATTCGGGTTGAAATTCTTTCTTTTCGTCATCAGAAAATGAGGCTAACAGTGGCTCGGGCGCATAAATAATCCTTGGTCCACTGATGTTGGAAAGGTTTTCAGCGATGATTGCCGTATCTGACCTTTCGGCTAGTAAATTGGCTAACGAATTCAACGTTTCATTTTTGGGATGGATACCAAAAACAATAAGCTTTTTATCATATGTTTGCCAGGTTGCTTTGAATCGCTCAATTTCCTGAGATGATAAGACGGGAAAACCTGAAGCTGATTTTATTATCCGGGGATTGCTGTATTCAGCAGGTAAGGCGCCATATAAAGGTTCCCGGAGTGGAATGTTTATATGAACAGTACCCGCCGGAAACTGAACTGCCGTATCCAATGCCTGCGAAATTGTACGGTTAAAGAGCCATAAATCGTCGGCATGCGCTGTTTCAACAGGAACTTCAAAACTTGCTTTACAGTAATTACTAAAAATATTTTTTTGCCGAATGGTTTGTCCGTCGGCCTGGTCGATCCACTCGTGTGGACGATCGGCGGTGAAAACAACCAAAGGAATGCGTTGGTAAAACGCCTCAGCTATAGCTGGAGCAATGTTTAGTGCAGCTGTTCCCGAAGTACAAACG
This sequence comes from Bacteroidota bacterium, assembly GCA_020048915.1. GTDB lineage: Bacteria > Bacteroidota > Bacteroidia > Bacteroidales > JAAUTT01 > JAAUTT01. Next base: position 1,568 of record JAIFLU010000305.1, read on the forward strand.
ATAACAACCGGTTTTTGCGAATACTGGGCAATTCCTAAAGCAAAATATCCGGCAGAACGCTCATCGGTTATGCTTAAACATTCGATTGAGCTATTTTTTGTAAACGATAAAATTAACGGAGCATTTCGGGAACCCGGACAAAGAATAACGTGGGTAATTCCATGCTCCAAACAAATATCAGGAATATCACGAACCCCTTGCCGGCTATGATAAGTCTCAGCCATTTTTGGTATTTAATTTATTCAAAACCGATAACAGGGTTTGCATCTTTAATTCAGTCTCTTCCCATTCGTTTTCAGGAGTTGAACCTGAAGTAATCCCCGCTCCCACAAATAATGCAAACTGATTCGGAAGCACCCGCATACAACGTAAATTTACAAAAAGGCTGGAACTGCCTACAATATTTAAAGGTCCTAGAAAACCGGTATAATATTCGCGTTCGTGCTTTTCGAGTTGCTTAATAAAATTATAGGCTTCATTTTTGGGCAATCCGCATACCGAAGGTGTAGGATGAAGCGCAGATAAAAATTCGCCGAATTTTTCTTTTAACGAGTTACGATCAAAGGAAAATGTAGATTTTAAATGAACCAGATTAGCAGCTTGCTGACTAAACGGGCCATTTTTCAAGTAGCCTGTGATCCCAAAATCGCTCAGGTGGCTTTCGATAAAAGCTGTTACAAATTTTTGTTCGTCCAATTCCTTGGTTTGCCATTTCACTTTTTCAATCGGAACCCCGTTTAGTTTCTGAGTGCCAGCCAGCGAAACAGTTTCAATAACATTATCGTGCACTTCCAGTAAAGGTTCGGGGGTAGCGCCAATCCAGTTCCCCGCTCCCGGAATATTTAATATATATTTGAATGCCCTGGGATAATTCGTACACAATTCGTTAAAAATCTCCGGAACTTCCAAATCATCGTTTCTACTTACCAAATGCACTCGCGAAAGCACTGCTTTATCCAGCGATCCCGTTTGTATTTCCTTTTTAATTGCTTCTACCTGATGCAAAAATTCATCCTTTGAACTTTCATAAACGATGTCCGAAGAAATAAATTCATCGTTAGATCGGGCAGCAGCGCGCAGTTCATTTATTTTCTCTTTGTCAACCTCCAGCCCTTGAATGATACAATCGGGTTCCAGCAGAAATATAGGAAACTTAGGGTTTTCATAAAATGGCGCCAAAATAAAACCCTGTTGGGTATTGATTTGCGAAAGCGAGTCTATCTTCTGAGGGTGCGATTTATGTTGAATAAATGTGTAAATATCCTTTTGATTCGGAAGACAAAAAGTAACAAAAGCAATATTCTGAGAAAGGCAAACCTTCTGTAATTCGAACAATGAATCTTTTATTGATGCAATCCTGCTCATTTTCCAATCTTTTCTTCCTGGTTTTCAATAATCATATTCGTCATCCTGCAAATTGAAACAGGTTTATCGTGTTCGTCGTTTACGCGGATGTCCCAAACATGGGTTGTTTTTCCTTTATGCAATATTTTAGCGGTAGCTGTAACGTACGAGGTGGTGGTATTCCCAACATGATTGCCGTTAATTTCAATACCCACCACATAGTATTTTTTGGGATCAATAAGCGTATAAGAACCCGCGCTGCCAATGGTTTCAGCTAAAGCCATAATGGCTCCACCGTGAAGAAGTTTCATGGGTTGAATGGTGCGGCGGTCTACAGGCATTCGTGCTTTCAGCAATCCGTGTTTTACTTCGGTAAATTCAATTCCCAAATGATCAATCAGTGTATTTTGACAAGATATATTGAGTTCGCGAGCCTGTAATTCAGAATTATCCATATTAATTTTAGTTCTTATAACAGTAATGAGTGCTTGTCTGTTCATGATTTAACCCTGAAAGGTAAATGTTTGCCACGATTAATACCTGAAAAAAGTTATCCTAAAACACGACAATTTAGTAAAAAGATCACCCAATAAAAAGACCCCGAAATTAGAAAAAATTAAAGAAGTAGCAAATGACTTGAATCATTCAATCGCTATAGGCATGGTTGATCCTGTAAATAAAATCAGTGTTGTCCTGTAAAAACAGGTCGCCGCTATGCTGCTTAGAGCCATTTGTAGTATTCGTTTGTCTACAAACAGTTCGCAGCTACGCTGCTTTTTTTAGTCGCGCAGCGACGTCCTGTTTGTAGTAAAAATATATACTCGTCAAAAATAAGTCCCAGCGGGGCGACCTGTTTGTAATCCGTTATATTACAAGTTTTGTAAGAATTAATAACTTTTTACCGGGCAACAATGAATTTTTACAAACAAACGCTATATGCCCGTTTCTAATATCATTAATGGTATAAGAAAGGTTAATCATTTCAACAATGAGGCTGTGTAAAAAGTCAGTTAATTATCGTATTTCGACTCCGCTTAATGTGACAATTAACTTAATTTAAAAGGTCTGGCTGAGTGAAGTCAACGCCTTATCCCACTTTATACACAGCCTCCGTTAATGATATAATTTATAGCAATTTCACTAATGTGTCATATAAATCGGACTTTTATTCGTGCATTTGGGACAATAATTACATTTAATTCGATTTAATCATTTGTCATATAATATTATACAATCTATCAAAGTATAATTAGTTTAATATTAGAAATCAAACCCATAAAATCTGAAATTTTTGCCAACAAAAAGTAAGAAATTGGATTTTAGCGGTCAAAATATTTACCTTGGTTTTGACGTGCATATAAAAGATTGGAAAGTTGCAATTATGTCAGAATCGATTGTTCATAAGACATTTCTACAGCCACCCGATGCTAAAACACTTCATAGCTATTTGCTGAATAATTTTCCGGGAAGGAACTATCATTCAGCCTACGCACCTGGTTTTTGTGGATCCTAGATAAACAACCAATTAGTATCAATAGGGGTAAAGACTTTTCGGAGCAGGCTCAACCTTTTTAATTAAAAATTCCTGTGAAATTTTTCCGAGAAGAAAAGAGGGTTAAGTCTTTGGAAAATTTTAGCTATAGTTTTTTATTTCTGCTTCCCCATTAATTATCATGGCACCGTTCATTGCCAAAGCATCTAATACGTCTTCGCCGGGGTAAATGTGAACAGGGGCAATTCTTTTAACCCGTTCTACTACCTTATTAACAAACCATTTGCTGTTAGCAATTGTCCCGGTAATGAGGATCGCATCGATTGGTTCAATAAAGACAGGGCTCATATATCCGATATATTTTGAAACTTGATAAGCCATTGCCTCAAAAATTTTCAATACCATCTCGTTTTGCTGCTGTTCGGCTTTTTCGAGTTCGTAATAGCTGCTATTGCCGAGATAGGCAAAAGCGCCTCCTTCGTACCGTATTTTGGCAATAATCTGGTCTTCGGTAAATTTGCCCGAATAACACATTTTAACCAGATCGGCCATTGGTATGCTTCCAGATCGTTCGAGCGAAAAAGGGCCTTCGCCGTCAAAAGTTTGGTTAACATCTGCTACCCTGCCTTTTTTATGGGCGCCTATGGATATTCCGTCTCCTAAATGCGCAACAATGAGGTTCAGGTCTTCGTATTTTTTTTGTTGCGAAGAGGCAAAGGTTCGGGCAATAAATTTATGGTTTAGTGCATGAAAAATGGAACGTCTTTTTACAGTTGGCCAGCCGGTGTAGCGCGCAATCTCATCCAGTTCATCCACTACGGCAGGGTCGGCGATGTAAGCCTTTGCCCCTTCGATACGGTTGGCTATTTCGTTGGCTATTAATCCTCCAATATTTACCGAGTGCCTCCCAACCGGACTGTTTCTCAAATCGTCCATCATTGCCTCGTTCACGGCATATATCCCCGAGGCTATTGGTTTTATAAGCCCACCTCTAGCCATGACTATCTGTATATCTGAAATATCGATATTTGCTTTCTGCAATTCATCCAGAATAGCTTCAGCGCGAAACAAAAACTGGTCGGTATTATTTTTAAACGATTGCAGGACTTCAAAAGGGTGGCTGATTGTTTTTAAGAAACACAAATTGCCATGTTGATAAACACCTACTTTGGTTTGAGTATACTCGGGTTTAATAGTCAGAATTGCTGGAGAGTCCATTGCGATTAATGATTTAGATATATCCAAACCTACACGAATTTTTGCAAAAGACCAAAAAACGAATGACTATAATTCGGAATAATTTTGCCGAATTTTTAAAAGAGTTTGATTGTATTCTTCAATTATTTGGTGCATCACTTCAGCAACAGGTTTTATTTCGTTTATCATAGCAGAAACCTGCCCAATTTCAAGCTCCCCATCGTCCAGATTACCTTCAAACATTCCTTTTTTAGCGCGCCCTTTGCCAAGTAAAAGTTTCAGTTCTTCCGCACTGGCGCCTTTCAGTTGGGCAGCTTCAACCTGTTCATAAAATTTGTTTTTAATTAACCGTACCGGAGCTAATTGTTTTAAAGTAAGCATGGTTGTTCCTTCGGTCAAATTGGTTACCAGATTTTTAAAATCGGGGTGAGCCGACGATTCCAGCGTTATGGCAAATCGGGAACCTATTTGGATTCCTTCTGCTCCCAGGCACATTGCCGCCATCATGGCATCTCCCGAACCAAACCCTCCGGCTGCAATCAGCGGTAGTTCAACAGCTTTTCGGATAAGGGGAACTAATACCATGCTGGTAGTTTCTTCGCGTCCATTGTGTCCTCCTGCTTCAAAACCTTCGGCAACAATGGCATCAACGCCAACTTCGGCACATTTGGAGGCAAATTTTGAATTGGAAACCACATGAACAACTGTTATACCACGGTCTTTTAAGAATGGGGTCCATTTGGCTGGACTGCCAGCTGAGGTAAATACTATTTTAACACCTTCTTCGACAATAATATTCATTAAAAGCTCAATTTCAGGGTAGAGGAGAGGTATGTTCACTCCAAAAGGAAATTGGGTTGCTGCTTTGCATTTTTGGATATGCTCCCTGAGCACTTCGGGATGCATGCTTCCGGCACCAATGAGGCCTAATCCTCCAGAATTACTTACAGCCGAGGCGAGTTTCCATCCGCTGCACCAAACCATACCCCCTTGAATAATAGGGTATTTTATATTAAAAAGTTTACAAATTCTATTCGTCATAATCAACCCCTTCGGAAGTAAATAAAACTTTATAAATAAGTAATTCTCCATTCGGTTTGCGATCTGCAACTTCTTTCGGTAAACCGGAGGTTATCCGCCATATTTTAGTGTCAGGATAGCGGGCATTCATAAGAAAACACATTAGCGTAAATGGTTTTGGGCCAAGAGGAGCTAGTACAATTTGATGGGTAAGTCGCAAATCGACACACAAATTGGTAAGCGCTGTATTGATAAAGTTTAAATCGTAAATAGGGTATTTAATTATTCTGGCCGATTCGAGATTATTGAGGACACTTTTATTATTATCGACTAACTCAGCCACAAAACGGGGATCTACTGCCGGATCGGAATAAAATGAATACGTTACATCGGCTTTAAGCTTATTGGCAAGTTCTTCAGCCCTCCCTTTTTCGTACCCCAAGCCAATTACAAGGGCTTTGGGTTTAGAGGAAGAAGAAGCCGGAATCGCAGAATCCAGAAATCTATTCGATATATTTTTTGTTGCTTTGGAATATTCCGATGGAGTATAAGAAAAGCAGATATGTACGTTTTTGTGTTCAGATTCTAATTCCAGGAAATAATTTATAATGGCATTATACCACAATTTGGGCATGCTGGAGTAATCGACCAGAATGTTTAGTTCTTCTTTCTTCTGCGATGTACATAAATCAGTGAGGACATGCGTTATTTTTTCGATATTGAGCATAGATGCGTCGCAGAACTCAAACCCTAATTGGGTTAATACTTTGTCGTTAAAAGGCCGGCTTAAATCGCCACAATGCTCTGTAAATGCAATTGCTACCTTTCTTTTTGCCTGATGAGAAGCTAAACGTTGAGGTAAGAAAATACTTCTTGTTTCGTAACCGCAGGCGGCAATAAATAAATCGAAGTTTTGGTTTTTAAGATCCTCAAAAACTACCTGAACCGTACTGTCTAATTCCATATAGAATACAATTTGAGCAAAGAGCGATGCAATTTAGTTATTTAATTGAAATAGGGACTAAAAAAACAATGTAGTTGTAGTATTATTGCCTCTTTTTGAGTAATGGCTATTTTAAAAATAGCTATATGTTTTATGAAATACTTTATTAGGACTAGACATTCCTAAAAAAGAAAAAGGACACTTGACTTGCGAAGTGTCCTTTTCCCTCTAAAAAAATCAATTAATCGAAGTAAATTATTGAACGGTAATTTTCCTGGTCGCAATTTTATTTGCAAAATCTACAGAAAGGATATAATGCCCCTTCGCAAAATTTGAGACATCAATGACTTCTGAGAAACTTCCATTCGATTTGAAATACATTTTGGAATAGAGTTGTTTTCCGCTTAGATTATGTAGCTGAACCCGAACATTTCCTTTATAAGTATCATTAAAAGAAATAGTAAGGTCGTTAATAGCCGGTATTGGAAATGCTTTTAAAGGGAACGATTCTATTTTTGCTTTTGTAATACTAAGTTTGCTACCAGGAATGGTAGTGGACCAGATTCCTCGTCCATGTGTAGCAACTACTACTTCGTTATCCACGGTTTTTATCTGCCAAATGGAAACCGCAGGTAAGCCATTATTGGCATAGGCCCAGGTTGCTCCATTGTCGCGACTTTCGAAAAGACCAATTTCAGTTCCAGCCCAAATCCAGGAGGTATCGAAAGGCATTACCATTAAACTATGCACCGCTACATTTGGAAATCCGGTATTACTGGTATCTTTTTTGCCAAAACCAGTAATATCCTGCCAGGTTTTTCCTAAATTCATGGTTCGTAAAATTTTTGGGGCGCCATAAAAAGAGAACAAGGCAAATGCTTCATTCGGATTTGTCGGATGAGTTGCCAATCCCGAGATATATCCCATCTCCACATCATTGTAAATGGTTGCAGGAGTGAAAGAGCTTCCGCTATTGGTAGAAACAAACAGTGTCAGCACAGGGTCTTTTGACATACCAGCACCTGCCCAGACGACATCCGGATTGGCAAGCGAAACTTTTACGTTATGCTGACTGGTTACTTCTTCACCAACAGCCCATCCTGTGCCAATAACCTTTTTCTCCCAACCTCCGAAAGGATGATAGCCAAAAGCATTGGAACGCCAAACACCATCTTTTCCAACAGCAAAAAGGATGTCGGGTTTTTGCGGGGAATAGCCTATTCTCGTAATAAAAGGACCATCTTCGTTAATATTTTTACTGGCAGAGTTCCAGGTAACGCCCCCATCGCGCGATAAATAAAACCGGTTGTTATATAAACTTCCAATAATTTGATTGGTTTTTACCGGATGCCAGACCACATCAAATCCATCTCCTCCAAGCCGCTCGGCATATGCGCTGGTAGAGGCAGCTACTTTTCCGATTGGCGACTGCCAGGTGCCATTGTCCTGCATTCCGCCAATATATTCCTGGGCGCCGGTTTTTTTATCGACTCCGTAAAATTGGGTGGAGATCATCCCATTTGTTAATTGAGCCCATGTTTCGCCTCCATCCTGCGATAAGCCAATACCGCCATCGTTAGCGTCTACTATCCAAAATTTTTGTGTAGCAGCATCAGTAGGTATCATAACCAAGTTATGATGATCGGCATGAAGGTTATCATTTAAACTTCCCTGATCGCCCCGTGCATCGGATACAATAGCCGCTTTCCCCGATTGCAAAGCAAGAGTACCATATTGGATTGAAATTTTAGATTCGGGCAGCGTCGCAGGGTTCCAAATACCTGAATCGGCAAGAGTGGGCCAGAAAAAATAGGTTTGT
>JAIFLU010000292.1 GCA_020048915.1 Bacteroidota bacterium
GTATATTATTTATATAATTAATATTCAATAATATAGCTATTATTTACTGGGAAAATTTAAGCTAAAAATTTCTTTTTTCCGTATGTTTCTGATTTATAATAGTATGCTTTTGGCGAAATCTTTATATTAGTTCGGTTTGAAATATTTTTTATAGAAAGCATATTTAGAAAAAGATTAATTCATTAACTTTAAGTTTAATTTGATCGATAATAAAAACTGATTTCAAACTAAAGTGTATCATGTCCACATTACAAGGTGAAATAATACAGGTGATAGGGCCGGTAATAGATGTTAGCTTCGAAAAGGCTGGCAATGAATTACCTAGTATTCACGATGCCCTCCAAGTTACAAGAGAAGACGGACAAATTCTTATTGCTGAAGTACAACAGCACATTGGCGAAAGTACGGTTAGAGCTATATCAATGGACTCGACCGATGGTTTGCGCCGGGGAATGGATGTAATTGCAACCGGCGGTGCAATCCGAATGCCAATTGGCGATCAGGTTCGTGGTCGGTTATTAAATGTAATTGGTGATGCTATTGATGGTCTCAGCAAAGTTGACAAATCCAATGGTTACCAAATTCATAATAAACCTCCACGTTTCGAAGATCTTTCTACTAAAGCAGAAGTTCTTTTTACCGGAATTAAAGTGATTGATTTGCTGGAGCCTTACATGAAAGGTGGTAAAATCGGACTTTTTGGTGGTGCAGGTGTTGGAAAAACCGTAATTATCATGGAGCTGATTAACAATATCGCTAAACGATATTCAGGTTTATCGGTATTTGCAGGAGTAGGAGAGCGCACCAGGGAAGGAAACGACTTGCTCAGGGAAATGATAGAATCTGGTGTTATTAAGTATGGTGATGCTTTTACCGAATCCATGGAAAACGGAGGTTGGGACTTAAGCAAAGTTGATAATAAATTGTTACAGGAATCTCAAGCCACACTTGTGTTCGGTCAGATGAATGAACCACCGGGTGCCCGTGCTACTGTTGCTCTTTCAGGATTAACTGTTGCTGAATCTTTCCGTGATGGTGATGAAGAAAGTGGAGGTAGAGATATATTATTCTTTGTGGATAACATTTTTAGGTTTACGCAGGCCGGTTCTGAAGTGTCGGCGCTTTTAGGTCGTATGCCTTCGGCGGTTGGTTATCAACCAACTTTGGCTACTGAAATGGGGATGATGCAAGAACGCATTACTTCAACAAAACGCGGGTCTATTACTTCCGTACAGGCAGTGTATGTTCCTGCGGATGACCTTACCGACCCTGCTCCGGCAACTACTTTTGCTCACTTGGATGCTACCACAGTATTAAACCGGAAAATTTCGGAGATGGGTATTTATCCGGCGGTTGATCCACTGGACTCTACTTCACGAATTCTTACTCCTGAAATTGTTGGTGCGGAACATTACAATACTGCTCAGCAGGTTAAAGAGTTATTGCAGCGCAATAAAGAGCTCATGGATATTATTGCAATCCTTGGGATGGATGAATTATCGGAAGATGACAAATTGGTTGTGCACCGTGCACGCCGTATTCAACGCTTCCTTTCGCAACCTTTCCATGTAGCCGAGCAATTTACTGGCCGTCCTGGTGCCTGGGTTTCTATTGAAGATACCATTAAGGGCTTTAATATGATTATGAACGGCGATGTAGATAAATATCCCGAGGCAGCTTTCAGTATGGTTGGAACCATTGAAGACGCTATTGAAAAAGGAGAAAAAATGCTTGCGGAAGCAAAATAAAATATGCGAAGATAAAGGGAGTTGGTGGTTCATTTTTATAGGTTCATCAATTCCCTTTTATTTTAAAAGTAATAATGCAAACGCTTCTATTTAAACTGAAATCATGTTTCTAGAAATATTAACTCCTGAAAAAAAGGTTTTTGCAGGCGAGACTAAGTTGTTTAAAGTGCCAGGCTCGAATGGTTCATTTGAAGTTATGGATAAACATGCCCCAATTATTTCTACATTGGATGAGGGACAATTAAAAATTATTACCAAAGACGATCAAACTAAAGTTTTTTTTGTGAAGGGTGGGGTATTAGAAGTGAAAAACAACCATGCAATTTTGTTGGTTGAAGAACTTACCTAACCACATTTATTCTATGCATACAAAGCTTTTCCTAATTTTATTATTATTTACCGTGAAAGGATCAGCCCAACGCATTGTTACATTCCCATCGCTCGATGGGCTTTTGGTTACAGCCGATTTATATTTAGAGGATAAAGACTTTCCCTATATTTTATTATTTCATCAGGCAAATTCAAGCCGTGGCGAATATAAAGAAACTGCCCCTAAACTTACTAAATTGGGATATAACTGTTTAGCAATCGATCTGAGATCAGGGAAAGAAATGAATTATATTCAAAATTTAACTGCTGCAAAAGCCGCTGAAAATAAGCTCCCAAATTCCTACCTTGATGCAGAACAAGATATTATTGCTTCTATTGCGTATGTAAAAAGTCAATCGGTAAAACCGATCATATTATTAGGAAGTTCCTATTCGGCATCCCTTGTAATGAAAGTTGGTAATCATTTGCCCGAAGTATTTGCAATTATTGCTTTTAGTCCGGGCGAGTACTTTCAGCCAAAAATTATACTAAAGGATTTTCTGGAGAGTTTTGACAAACCATTGTTTGTCTCATCTACTCTTAAGGAAAATGCATTTGTGAAAGAATTGGTTTCAGAAGTTAGTCAAGATAGACTTACGCTTTATACCCCTGCCCAGGGGGAAGGAGTTCATGGTTCCAAAGCGCTTTGGGAAAATCAGAACCAGAGCGATGAAACATGGTTATCCTTAATGATGTTCTTTAAAAATCTTAAATTGGAATAGTGGTAAAATTTTTAATAGTCCGATTTAGCTCTATTGGAGACATTATTCTAACCACTCCTGTAATTCGATGTTTAAAAGAACAGGTTGAAGGTGCCGAGATTCACTATCTTACAAAAAAGGCTTTCTATTCAGTGCTAGAGGAGAATCCCCATCTTAATAAAATTCATGTTCTGGATCAAAATTTATCTGCCTTGCTTACCGAATTGAAGGCAGAAAATTTCGATTATATTATCGATTTACACCACAACATTAGAACGTATCGAGTAAAAAGAGCATTGAAACGTCTTTCGTTTTCCTTCAATAAATTAAATTTTGAAAAGTGGTTGATGGTAAATTTGAAAGTAAACCGTTTGCCAAATATTCATATTGTTGACAGGTACCTTGATACATTAACAATATTTGATGTAAAAAACGATCAGCTTGGATTAGACTTTTATATTCATCCGGATAACGAAATTAAAGTAAGTGAACTTCCGGGAGAGTTTCATGGGGGGTATATTGGACTTGTTATTGGAGCTAGACATGTAACTAAACAATTACCTGATGAAAAGCTAGTGGAGCTGATAAAAAAAATAAATCTGCCGATACTTTTATTAGGTGGAAAGGAAGATAAAAACAGAGGAGATACGATCTCTGGAAAAGCTGGAAAAACTTGTCTGAATGTTTGCGGAAAATACTCTTTGCAGCAGTCGGCTTCGCTGGTTCAACAAGCAAAACTAATTATTACGCACGATACTGGTTTAATGCATATTGCTTCGGCATATAAGAAGACAATTCTTTCCATTTGGGGAAATACTATTCCGGAGTTTGGTATGTATCCTTATTTACCCGGAAAAGAATCGGTAATATACGAAGTGAAAGGATTAAAATGTCGGCCATGTTCAAAAATTGGATTTGAAAAATGTCCGAAAAAGCATTTTAATTGCATGAACCGGATTGACATTGAAGCCATCGCCAACAATGCCAGAAACATATTTTTAAAGTAGATAAATTGACTAATTATTGAAGTCCAATTATTTCCAGAACTTAATTTTACCTGCCGCATAAAACCACATTCTTAAAAGAATAAAGCCATGCCTGAAGCGCGAAATATTAGTGTCGCCATAGGTTCTTTCCTGATAGCGTATTGGCAAATCTATAATTTTCAAATTTAGTTTGTAGGCGCCAAAAATTAGGTCGAAATCTCCAAAGGGATCAAAGTCACCAAAAAATATCCTGTTTGAAACTAAACGGTTGTAATCGTCCCGGAATATTACTTTTGTTCCGCACAATGTATCTTTTATCGGTTGCTCTAAAAGCCAGGTAAATGCATGGCTAAAAAATTTATTTCCGAGCATATTGAGGAATCGCATGGCATTTTTTTCCAACGGATATACCAGACGGGATCCATTTATAAACTCACCTTTCCCAGAGACTATGGCTTCATAAAATTTAGGAATATCTTCAGGTGGTACAGTAAGGTCGGCATCTAAAATCATTAAAATATCACCGGTTGCAATGGAGTAGCCTTTTCGAACAGCGTCTGCCTTTCCTTTTCCTTCCTGCCGTGCAATTTCAATTTTACGTTTTCCCTGATATTTATCTTTCATTTCCTTGATCTTCTCCCAGGTATCATCTGTAGAATTGCCTTCCACAAATATTATTTCGACACCAGCTCCAAATTCAGGTAAACGTAGAATAGCATTTTCGATATTACCACTTTCGTTCCGGGCCGGGATGACAACCGATGTTGTATACTCTTTTCGAGAGCCACAGTTAAGGGGGCGTGCAAAAATGTGCTGATTTAAACTTAATAGGTTGAAGAATGGTAGGTGGGCAATATATTTATTTAGAAACCACGATAGAATTGGTATATAAAACGGAACTAACATATTCCGCTGGTGACGGTATACTTCAAAATTATCATGATACAAAAGGTTGTCGATATCCTTTTTTGATAGCCAGTTCTGATCGGGTGTTTTTTTCTTTATTCCGATCCATTCGGAGAATTTAATGATTGGCTCCCATAGGAAATTATAATAGGTAATAATTATGCGTGTGCGTGCGTGACAATGTTTACGAACTTGTTGCAGGGCTATCTGAATATCATCAATCCACCCAATTAAATTTGAAAGGATGATAACATCAAATTTTTCATTTAATTCCAATTGGTGTGCGTCCAAACATCTAATATCCAGATCGGGAAATTGGGTCTTTGCATTTTCAACCATTCGTTCACTAAAATCGACACCGAGTTTTCTGGCACCTTTTATCTGCGCCAATAATTCTCCTGTACCACAACCAATTTCAAGTACCGAATTTTCGTTGTGAATATAGTAGTTGCAATAATCGGTAATGTAGTTCCAATAGTAACTATGCTTTTTCCGATATTTAATCCTGTCTTTTGCAATACTATTGAAGTAATTGATCTTATTTGAAGTGTTTATATTCATTTAAAAATAATTATTTAATCCAGCTTAATTTCAACTAATGTGCAAGGCTCTTCTGTCCCAATCTTATGTATTTCTTTAAATGCTTCAGGGTATTTAAGTTGGATAAAGTACATATAACGATGGATTGTAGTGATTATGCTGCCTGTATATTGAGTTGGATTTAACCGCAAACTAGCCAGGAGTGCATATTTAACATTTGATTTTTTTAATAACTGATATATATAATCGGGCTTAAAAATAGCGATGTCTGCATTTTCCTTTTTCATTTTATTTACCCATCCGAGTGCATCGGGTTCTTCAGTGGCAATGCCTTTTATTAAAGGATCATTCTGCATCTCGAGGAGTACATTTTTTGGCAAAGCATAAATACCGATATAATTGCTTTCGTCGACCTCAGATGATCCAAATGCAAACGAACCGGAAATAACCCCTTGCAAATATGCCCGATATTTTAAATCGCCTCGTTGGGCAGATTCTGTAAGTTTTTTAATATGAAAAATGGTGTAAATAATTGAATCGGGCTTGTTTTTCAGGATAATGGAATCGATATCAGAGGTTGGAACTTTCGCGATCCCATAAAATTTGCGCTGGGTATAGATGAATGAAATATCGGGTTTTCTGCTGGCAATAGCATATTGGGGAGGAGTATTTTTCGCCGCCCATTGACTCATTTGGATAAAACTTTGCCAGTCCGGAGTCCACCCATATAGATTATTTCCGTCGAGGTTTTGTGAAAGAGCCTCTCTTTGAGTTTTAACATTGGAGGAGGTAGTGCTAAAGCTGGCGAAAAAAATTATAGCTGTAAATAAGGGTAGCACAAATTGAAGGCTTTTTAACTCCTTGGTTTTAAAGGAATAGTAAAGTGAAGAAAATAGAAATAGCAGCATTAAAGGGTAGAAGATGATAATAAGACGCCATTGATCCCAATGTTTTTGAAGCATTAAAAAGCTCACCACTAGCATTGATGCCAGGTAAAATCCAGTAAGAAGCAATAATTTGTTTTTGCGAAACGCCCAGAAAATACCTATTAAAAATATAATTATTGTAATCACAGTTAAAGACGGAAGAATTTCTGTTACACTATCCGCTCTAAATCCAATAAATTTGTAGAAATGTTTTGAAAGGTATAGGTTGCTGTTATCAATTATTCGTTGCAGAAATCCCATGAAATCTTCTTTTCCACGAGTTGGATTATAAAAATCTTTATACATCAACATGCTTCCCTGACTTGAAATTTGCGAAACATCGGTTTTCCAGATAAGGCGTTTAATAACTTCCCAGGGGACAAAGAATAGAGCGAATGACCCAATTGTATATAAAATGTTTTTCCACTTTCCGGTAAAAACAAAGAATCCTATCAGTGCCGCAATAGAAACAAAAGCAATGTTTTTGGTAAGGCACATTAAGAACAGCAATAATCCTATAACTATAAATTGTTTTATGTTTGGAAAGTCATTAGTAGCAATAAAATATTTAGCCGAATAAAAGAAGAAAATTGCCTGAAGCATCATAAAGAATGCCTCATTATATGTTTGACTTGCAAAATAGAGCAAGTAATAGTTAAAGGAAGTCAAAAAGAAGACAAAAACTAAAATACTTGCAGGGATAAGGTTTTTGAAAGCTTTGAAAAAATAGGCGGCAGCTATTACCGAAAAAATAGTTGAAAGAAATTTTAGAATGGGGAGATTAATTCCAAAAATAGCAATAAACGGACTAAGCACAATTGGGTATAATGGTCCCTGATACGATGGATACTTGAATTCGTGAACAAAATCAAACGCTCTCAGAATATAGGCAGAATCATCACCCCCTGGTCCAACTTTTATGTCGAATAAAAAAATTGAAAATAAGGCAGTAAAGGCTAATCCAAACCAAAAAAAGAAATTAAGCCTTTTTTGAAAAAACGAATCAAGACCATCCAGGAGGTCACGATTTACAGGAGGTGTTTTAATTGTTAATTTTTCTTTATCGACTACATTTGATATGTTCGATGCCATTTTTTTCTTTGAAGCCATAGCGTTATAATAGAAAATAAATGGCAAATATAATTATATCATGAAAACTGAGGAGGATTAACGATTATAATACGGCATTTATTATTGGGATGGCTTTAGTTTGGCTTTTGCCCAGATTGAGTAATAAAGAAAAAACCGGATTTAGCCCGGCTTTTTCAGTATTGTAGGAAGTATTTTTAAAGTATCATTTATTTAACTGGAATATTTTTCATGTCGAATGCAGTATTAGCCGTTTTATGATTTGGATCTTTATTATCGGAAACCACAAATAAAATATCGTTATAATCCTTATCGTTGTAGCTTAAATTATCAGCCTGATCAATGTCTTCGAAAGTCATAACCAAATCGGTACAAGTGCTTTCTACAAAAAGGGTATGCTGTTGGTGGTTTCCGGGGTTAAATTGTAAATCGGTATAGTGGGTGTATCGTCCATCGGTAACGAATCCGTTTTTCCAACCCTGTGCTATTAAATAGAATCCAATTACTGTATTTGCCGGGAATTTGCCTGTTCCAATCTGGACCATATCGCCTGAATTGAGTCCTCCACCTTCGCCAACTTCCGATACATTTTCGAAAAGGATATGTTTCTCAAGGTCTTCAATTGATTTTGGAGGATTTGATATGTTATAAGTATAATATCCAAGTGAATTTTTCCAACCAGCCCCTTCAGCAATAAAGGTGATGTAGGCCTCCGATTCTTTTGTCAATACAATATTTGTCGAATTTTGCAGCGAAAACAGTTCAGGATAACGTTTGAAGTTGTTTACTGATTCAGGAAACAAGTCAATAATTCCGTTATAGAGTGTTGGGCATGGTTTTGTAGGAATGATATCCTCTGGTACCCCCTCGTCAATGCTAATGGATAGAATTTTAAGTCCGCCTAATCCAGTTGCTACAAATATTACGCTATCTTTTGATTCTACAAAGTTTGCCGACTCAAATTCGCCAAATCGGATTGATCCAAGTAAAAATACACTGTCGCTTCTGGATTTTACAATTCCTCCAATATATAAACCAGCTTCTCCATTGCCGAGCAGAACCAAATCACCATTCAATGATACAGAGTTCGTAACAAAGTCTTCTTCTTTTTCACCTTGTGGAACTGCAGGACGAGGTATTAGTTGTTTTAAGGATCCGTCAAGGTTTAGTATTTTTAAGCCACCATCGTTTAGTGCAGTATAGATATAATTGTCTGTTGATGCTATTTCTGATTTTGATTCAGGAATGGTTGCTCCCCCAGGCATAAATGTGTTTTGAAGCGAATGGTTAGAACGGCTGTATATAGATACTTTGCCAGGTTGTCCACTTAATACATAGGCATTTGCTGAATTTACATCTACTGAGCGTGCATCAGAAATGGAAGCTGAAAATACAGAATCAAATGAATGATTGTATATTTTGAAATAGCCGTTGGAACCACTGGTTGTATAAATTCCATCAGCAGTTGCTCTTACATCTGTTCCTGCGTAAGAATCAAGGTTAAGTATGGTATCAACTTTTTGAATTTCTTTGTTTGCATTCAACGATAAAACTTCCAATAAAGCAGGGGTTCTTAATTTCGCCTCGGGCATGCTATAAATATCTTGAGCACCAACAATATATAATTTGTTATTGTAATAATCTACCGAACTTATGTCGGCTTTAGAGAATATTGCCTGCCATACAATCTTTGGGTTGCTGATATCCGAAACATCGAATACTTCTAATCCCCCTAAATACGCATCACCTCGGGTATTATAAGTTACAAATGCATATTTGTCATAGATTTTAACATGAGTGGCCATAAGTGTGTTTCCCTCGAATTCGGGAGGAGCCACTTCAGCCCGTAATTTGAATGTATAGTTCCTTGTTAAATCGACCTTTGGGGGCTCATGCGCGCCTTTTAATTGACTGTCATAAACATCTTCAACTTTCATCAGTTGATTCACCTGCTTCACCCTACTTGAGAGTTGACTGGTATTATTATTGACAATGATGTTTTTTTCTTCCAGATTTTGGTTTTGGGTTCCGTTATTTGACGATTCTTTCTCACATGATGCAATAACTGCAATTCCTGCCACTAAAAACCCTAATTTCC
>JAIFLU010000220.1 GCA_020048915.1 Bacteroidota bacterium
GAGGATGAGCTATCGTGAACACCTATTCCGACCGGAATGATGCGATTTTTAATTTTTACCGGAAAAACGGTACCGTTTGAAATTGGCTGTGGCAATTGAATTTGTTCATGCGCCAACCAGGGATGGTAAGTCATATTATCAAAATTCCACATGGCTGTGTGACAACCAATGGATGTATATTCGGATGTAACCTTACCGGTAAAGCAATAACTCAGGTATTGAGGGAAATGAAGTATCTGCTTTACTTTAGCAAAGGTTTCCGGTTTTTTTCGCTTTAACCATAATGCTTGTAAACCCGAATTAAGCATGCCCAGAGCCGGGGAAGCAGTATTGCGGCTAAATTCTTCGACTCCTCCAAACTTCTCATAGAAATTTTCTAGAACATCTTCGGGCATTGGTTTCAGGTAATTATAAACCGGGGTTATGCGCTTACCGTCCTTATCGAGATATACCAACGAAGCTCCATAGGTGGCAAAATTCAGCGCTTTTACTTCAAATTGGCCTTCTTCAATTATTTTTTGAAGCGAGTTGACCATCCAGTCTTCAACTTTTAAAATATCGTCGCACGAAAAGCCATCATCATCTGTAATTTCATCGAATCGCTGTTCTTCCTGAAAAACGACATTCAGCGACTGATCGAATAAAAGAATTTTTTTATTGGTTTTTCCTATATCAAAAATGGCAATTACGTTTTCCATCAAACTATTTTTTTTGAAGAATTATATCAAACTGAGGATATTAAAAAACTGTTAAGCTAAGCGTAGTCTCCTGACTACGCTTAACAAATGATTAAACCCAAAACCGATTCTCCCAGCTATTTCCTCTTGCTAAGTTCTTCTGTTTCGTATTTCTGAATTTCAGCAATATAATCTTCACCAACCGGAATATTATTTACAAGACAGTAATAGTCGTAAATAGCTCCAAATGGCTTGGTTTTCAGTAGCTCAAGGTAAGCAAGACGCTCGAAGTTCTTACCCAACTCTTCGAATTTCTTAAGTTTTTCGGTAGGTTCGAGCAACGCAAACAAAAATGCCAGCTGAGCTGCCCGAACGCCAATAACATATGCCCCAATGCGATTAAGACTGGCATCGAAATAGTCGAGACCAACATTTACGCGCCCTAGGGCATTGGAACGAACAATTTCCTGGGCAATTAACTGAATTTCGTCGTTGAAAATCACCACATGGTCGCTGTCCCAACGAACACCGCGGGTTACATGCAGCATTAGTTCGTCTACAAACTGCAGCACCGACGAAATTTTATCGCCCACCTGTTCGGTTGGATGGAAATGACCGTTATCCAAACAAACCAGCTTGTTATTTTTGATTGCATAGCCAAGGTAAAACTCGTGCGAACCAACTACCATTGCTTCGGAACCGATTCCAAAAAGTTTGCTTTCAATCGAATCTTTCAAATATTCTTTAGGATATTCCACTGCGAAAATTTCGTCGAGCGATTTTTTCAGCAAAGCCCTGTGGGTAAACCGATCAACAGGAACATCTTTGGAACCGTCAGGAACCCAAATATTATTGATGGTTGGTGATCCAAGCTGCTTGCCCATTTCGGCGCCAATTTTACGGGTACGTTTTACATGTTCTACCCAAAATTTGCGGTATTTTTCGTTTTTGCTCGAAAGTGTAAAACCATCATCGGCATAAGGATGCGAAAAACAGGTAGGATTGAAATCGAGACCGATTTGATGTTTTTTTGCCCAGTCGATCCAACTTTGAAAGTGTTTAACATCAATCTGGTCGCGATCTACTTTCACTCCCTGAAAATCGCCGTAAATAGCATGCAAATTCAAACGCTGCTTACCCGGAAGCAAGCTCATAACTTTTTCGATGTCTTTCTTCAGTTGATCAATGGTTTTGGCCTTGCCCGGAAAATTACCGGTTGCCTGAATTCCACCGCCACCGAGTACCGCATCGGGAGTTTCGAAACCTCCAACATCGTCGGTTTGCCAACAATGTAAACTAATTTTAATCTGATTGAGTTGTTTTAATGCGGCATCAACATCGACCCCCAACTCAGCATACTGTGCTTTCGCTTGTTTGTAAGCACTTTCAATAAATTCTTTATTCATATCGGTAGTTATAAAATGTTATTCCATGTAAAATACTTGCTCCAAAGGAATTGAGACTGGTGAATTATCGGGATTTGTCTCCATAATATCGGCCATAAAAGCCCACCATCTTTGTACTATGGGATTACCTCCCAGATCTTGCGACGATTTTGCCCCATCCTGATTTTGCACCCCAAATAGCGTATTGGTTTCTTCATCCAAAAAAATGGAATAGTCGCTTACGCCGGTATCGTGTAATAATTTAATTAATTCAGGCCACAGAGCAGCATGTCTGCGCTTATATTCCTCCTTTTGGCCCGGATTAAGTTTCATTTTAAAAGCTTGCTTTGCCATGTTTATATCTTTTTAGTTATGTCGAAATGAAAACGAAGTTTAATCTACAGTTTAATTACAAAAGTTGATAACACAAGAATCGCTATTCCAATCACTAATACCGTAATCGTTTTTCGGTCGACACCCTTCCACTCTTTCAGGATTATTCCCCAAATGTTACTGAAGGCGATGTTCATCGACATTAATATACTCCACGCAAAGGCTATCATTGCAGCAGGAAGCATACTTTCGCCCATACCCATAAAAAAGAATTGCATATACCATAAGGTTCCGGCAATAGCAGAAAAAAGGATGTTTGTGAACAACACCGAAGAGGGTACCGATAAATAATCCTTTCCTGTACCGTTTTTAATATTCAGAAATACACAATATATGAGGTTGGTAAAAAAGCCGCCAAGGGTAACAAACATGATCACCGGATTCTTGGCAAAAAGTGGGTTTGTTCCTAAATTTAAGGCTGCATCTTGAATAGGTTTTCCGGCAGTAAGACCGAAACTAAAACAGGCGCTCATTACACCGGCCAATATGGCTATCAGAATTCCCTTCTTCAAGGCAAATTCCTTCACGGCTTCTTTCTTTTCTTCTTCGGTTAAACCTTTACTTTTCAATCCGGCAGCATAACCTATGATAGCAATGCCTGCTAAGCTAACCGATATTCCAATTAACATAAGAATACCCGACCGATCGGCAAACAAATTCTGCCCATTGACAATGGGAGGAATTAAGGTACCTATGGCAGCACAAAGACCAAGAGCTATTGATTGCCCGAGGGCAACACCAAGATAGCGCATACTTAGTCCGAAAGTGAGACCTCCAACGCCCCATAGTGCCCCGTAGAATACTGTCCATCCTATTGCTGAAGAGGGCGAACTGCTGATAATGGTTCCAAGAGTTCCGGATGGAGCTGTGAGCCAGGCAAACAAAACCGGTACTATAATCCACGAAAACACGCCCTGAACAATCCAATAAGATTCCCAGGACCAACCTTTTACTTTTTTAATAGGTACATAAAAACTGGCTGCGCAGATACTGCCAATAGCCATCAATAGAATACTTAGTAGTGAGTCCATGTAGTTGTATTTATTTTTCTAATTTGATTATATTGCACATTCAAATATACTTTTCAGTATTAGTGTATTCAATATAGAATTTGGGTAATTATTTATACAAAATGGCACAAATAGAATGACTAACTATTTTAAATATCTAACGCAAAGTCAGGAAGACAAGAACTGGGGATTATTTATTACTGTTGCCGGTTATGCCAAAGTAATGCCAAAAGCTATATATCCGCCATCGGGTCATCCGTCGGGGTATAACTTTAACTGGGAAAAGGGACGGGTTTTACAGGAATACCAGATAAATTACATTACCGAAGGCGAAGGGATTATTGAAACACAAAAAGGGGAATATCCGGTAAAAGAAGGGTCGGTCATTTTTATCCAGCCAAATTTATGGCATCGTTACAAGCCCTTAAAAGAAAAAGGCTGGATGGAACATTACATTGGCTTTAATGGCGACTATGCCAATACAATGTTGCAAAATTTTGAATTTCTTCAGGATTGTCCGGTAATACAAATTGGGTTTCACGATAAAATAATACAGGAATTCCACCATATTTTTAACCATGTAAAAAGTGAGAAACCGGGATACCAGCAAATATGCGCAGGGTTGGTCGGCTATATTTTAGGACAAATAATTTCGCTGAAGAAAAACGAAAACTTTAAGAGCGGAAAAATTGAAAACGCCATTCAGAAGGCATGCCTCCATTTACGCGACAACATTAATAAAAACATGAATATTGAAGAAATTGCGATGAATATGAATGTCAACTATTCGCATTTCCGCAAGGCCTTTAAAAAATATACCGGGCTATCGCCCATTCAATACCATCTTACACTTCGAATACAGCAAGCTATCTACCTGTTGACCAACACGGAATTGAGTATTAAAGAAATTGCGTTCAATTTAGGGTTTGGCTCTGTTTTTTATTTCAGCAAACTATTTAAAGAAAAAATGCAGGTAACGCCCAGCGAATATAGGAATGCTTCGGTTGGAAAGAGGGGTTAAGGGAAGTCCTGGCAGGTTTAAAAACCTGGAAGGTATTATATATCTGATTTTTCGTTTTTAGTATCATTCAGCGCTTTTCGACGCTTCCTGACGCTTCCAGGAGCTTCGCACCTGGAAGGTCTTTGCTCTTCAATAAAGAGGTTTTCATTCCAGTATGGTTCGATTATAAGATTTATCCAATAGGGCAGCTAATCTGAATTATTCCCAAATAGGAAGAAAAGCACAGGAATATTGAATATATTTAACTACCATACAGGTACTTAAAATAAATAATCCGTGAGCTTTTCAGAAAATAAAACTACAGAAAAAACATCTTTTTGGGTTAAATGAAATAATGCAGATTTAGCAATATGCTATGCACAATTCCTAGACATATTTGTAATTATAATTTGAAATTTAGGATAAATCACTTTTCAAATAAGTTTGGCTAAAGTGTAAATCTCCCGATTAATTTCTTCATGCTTTGCGCCTGTTCAAATAAAGATCCTGAACTTGCAGCAAGTTCGTCGGAGGCAGAAGCATTTTGTTGGGCAATTTGATTTAACTGCTGAACTGCGCTGTTAATCTGATCGCTACCAGCGTTTTGTTCAATACTGGCTGCGGCAATTTCTTTCACCAGACTTCCGGTCTTTTCAATTTCAGGTAATACCTTCATTAATTGATGCCCGGCATTTTCTGCTACGGTTACCCCTTCTTTTGATACTTTATTAATATCGTCAGCAGCATCGCGGCTTTTTTCGGCCAGTTTTCTTACTTCCGCAGCTACTACGGCAAAACCCCGGCCATGTTCCCCCGCCCTGGCAGCTTCAACTGCAGCATTTAGAGCAAGGATATTGGTTTGGAAGGCTATTTCACTGATGATAGTTATTTTTTGGGCGACATCTTGCATCGCATTGGCTGATTTTTGCGAAAGTTCAGTCCCAAGTTTTACCCCCTGAATAGCGTTTATGGTAGTTTTTTCAGTTACCCTTGCATTATCGGTATTTTGCTGGATGTTCGATACCATTTCTTCCATCGACGAGGAAACCTCTTCTACATTTGCTGCCTGATCGTTTGAACTCTTCGATATGCTTTGTATACCTGCATTCATCTGCTGACTTAATTCTACCTGGGCATCTGAGAGGTCTTGAATTTCTCCGATCATTTCCCTGATTGACCCAACCATTTTATTGAGGGCTAACGACAAACGCCCAATTTCATCTTTTGTATTTACCGAAATTTGAAACGACAAATCTCCATCAGAAAATATCTCGGTAGCTTGTACGATTTTTTTAATTGGGGTAATAATGAAGTTTATTAGAATAAAGGCAATTATGAACATAATCAGCGCAATTACTATTAATGTGGAAACTGAAATATTCAGCGAAATGCTGTTCGAAAGCATCCGTATGATATCGATTTTTTCTCCGCAAAATAGCATGCCAATAATTTCGTTATTCGACGATTTAAGCGGGATATAAGCCGCCTTATACCTGGAACCCTGTATAGTTGATTCGCCAATATAAATATTTCCTTTTTTAAGTACCTCTTCTTCAATTTCAGGTATTCCTAATTCCGTACCAGTAATTCTGCTTCCGCTTTTATCCGAAATAGTGGTCATTACCCTTTTATTCCCATAAAACACGGTAAATTCAATGTTTAGAATTTCTTTAATTTTATCGACAAATTGCTCATTTGAAAAGGTATACCCCAGCAATAAACTTCCAATTATAGCTCCTGTGGCATCCTTAACAGGTGAAGCTGCTTTAAGACAGATGGATAATTCCGGGTCGTTTTCAACACCCGCAGTTTTATTACCCTTTAGAGCTTGGCTGATTGTTGATTGACTGTTTATGTTGTCTCCAAATTTTTCGGGGTTGTGAGAGCGAGCTATTACACTGCCATTTAGGTCGGTAACTATAAAAAAATCGAGGTTAAACGATTTCATGGCAACCTTTCCCAAATTGACGGCAGCCATATTATCATTATTTGTAATGGCTGTTGCAAGCCTGGCAGAACTTTCGAACCAGTTTAGGGCATTCGTGGCAGTTGCCTTCATTTGAT
Source organism: Bacteroidota bacterium (assembly GCA_020048915.1). Taxonomy (GTDB): domain Bacteria; phylum Bacteroidota; class Bacteroidia; order Bacteroidales; family JAAUTT01; genus JAAUTT01. The sequence goes on from JAIFLU010000220.1 coordinate 6,530, forward strand.
CCAACTGAAGTCCAATATTTTTCGATTTGAAATTGATGGTTTCCTGAAAATAACTATTTAATTTTTTCGAAGTTGTTTGAAAAGAAACAATAACAATTATTAAAAGCATAATAACCGACAAGATTGACATTGGCAAAAGAACTTTAACCCCCAGTTTTTTATTCCCCCAGAATTTTAACAGATTCGTAATCATTGTTCTAGCTATTTAATTGTGGATAATTTACAAGCTGTTACTTAAATTTAGGCCTTTTTTTTCATTTCTCCAAAAAGGGGAGTAATTGGAAAAAAGTTGCTTTAGCTTGGTTATGAATTATTTTGCAACCTCATTTTGTTGCAATCTCGGGGATTTGTAAAAACTGGAACAGGGATTCGACTTCGATCAGCCTGGTTGTTGAAAGTAGTTAATTATCACATTTCGACTCCGCTCAATGTGACCAATAATTGACTTTCAAGGGTGTCATTATTGGTGAATGAATAAAAATCTTCGCCTAGCCAGGCAAGCAAAAATTCGTCGAGGGCTGAAACACGGTCTTTTCAGAAAGTTTCATAATATCTTTCCCCGGTTTTGGTATCGGTAAATTCGATCCAGTCGAGAGCTCCCGAAACAGATGTATCGAATAAGAACGAACGGATTTTCCCCATGCTTTCAGGGAAATACACTAATTGACTTACAGCATTGTTTATTTTTATAGCTAGCTTGTGATTCCCGACTTCAATTTCCAGATCTTGCCAGGTTGTAAAGTCGGCAAGCAACGATGTTAACTCATTGTTTTTACCACTAAACACAGTTTTACCAAACTTTAAATAAGCAAATTCCAAACAATCGTCCTGAGCAAAAGAAATGTTAATTTTTCCGGAATCGCCATGAATAACAAATGAGGCAACGAAACAATCCAGTGTTTTTAATTTCTTGAGGTTGGCTACCCTTGCCCTAAAAACGACAATGATCCCCCAAAATAATGAAGCATCCCGGCGCTAGCGGACGGGGTATCGCCCCTACTAATCTAATAAGTTTTGAAATGTACGCCCCAAGGGGAGGGCAATTACCCCAAAGAGATTAAAAATACTCAAAACATTATGTCAACATTTTATACTATTGTTAACTTGCATCCTGAATAATTATGTTTAATTTAATCATTCATAAAATGTTCCGTAAAATTTCTCTTTTATCAATTTGCTTTTATATGGCAAGCTGCTCTACCGTTCCTGTAACCGGCCGCAAACAGCTCGATTTTATTCCCAGTTCACAATTAATGACACTAAGCTTCGATAGCTACAAACAGGTTTTAAAAGACAATAAATTGTCGGCAAACCAACAGCAAACCGCAATGGTTAAAAATGTAGGTTCAAAAATCAAAATAGCTGTTGAACAATTTATGAAAGAACATCATCTCGAAGCAGAACTGAAAGGCTTTTCGTGGGAGTTTAATTTATTGGAATCCGAAGCTGTAAATGCTTTTTGCATGCCGGGTGGGAAGGTTGCCTTTTATACCGGAATAATGCCTATTTGTAAAGACGAAACCGGAATTGCCGTTGTTATGGGACACGAGGTAGCGCATGCTATTGCTAATCATGGTGGTGAGCGTATGAGTCAGGGGCTTATTCAGCAATTTGGAGGTGTGGCTATTGCCGTAGCTTTACAGGAAAAACCTAAAGAAACCCAACAATTAGCTATGGCAGCATATGGCGTGGGATCTACCGTGTTTGGAATATTGCCCTATAGCCGTCTTCACGAATCGGAAGCAGATAAAATGGGGTTAATTTTTATTGCTATGGCAGGTTATAACCCACAAGAGGCCCCCGCTTTTTGGGAAAGAATGAGTGCTTTGAGCAAAGGGAAAACTCCTCCGGAATTCTTATCTACCCATCCTTCGCACGAAACCCGAATTAAGGATTTAAAGAGTTATATGCCTGAAGCCATGAAATATTATACTAAAAAATAAAAAGTGGGTAAACCGTTCGGCTTTAGCTGCGCCTAAGTCGGATTTGTGAATTCAGGCTTTAGCCTGTAAAAATATATTCGACTAAGGTAGAACCCATAGCCGAACCTTAGCCGAACAACCTGGTAATATTGCTACGGCGGCTCAGCCAACCACCGAACCGCTCCGATTATTTGTTATAGCCTCCGTTTAACAGGGGGAAACTTTTCCTGTTCGACTGTGTTATTACACGAGATTAATACCAGAAAGGTTATGATACTTCCAATTTTAGTTTTCATTAGTTTTATATTTAGTTATGTAAAATGCTTTTTTACTTACGGGATGTTTATAATTGTATGGGAATCAAAATGTTTTTTTAATATTTAAAATAAACATTATTTGCAACATCTTTTGAGCAGAAAAATGTATCAACAATCTCCATATACTTCCCATCTCTGAATAGTTTAAAACGTACTATTGTCTTTTCGTCTGCATAAACTTTCGTTTTAATTACTGAATTAATATTTCCTCCAATCCATTCGAGTCTTTTATTTAATTCATAACTATTATTTCTGACTTGATATGGATATAGAATTTTACCATCTGTATCCTTTGATTTCCATGAGATGTATAGCGTATCAATATAGGGTGTTTTACTTTTCCTGTCTATTTTTATGGTAAGATCGGTTAATTTGCTCAAGTAAAAAGATAAAAACTTGCCATTTCTATTAAGTTCAGTCAGGCTTATTCTGGTATCTGAAAATGCGTATGCAGAATCACCAACTATATAAAAATCGTATAAATAAATGTTTTTAACTTTCCTCAGGGTATATGTGAAATGCCCGGAACTATC
>JAIFLU010000023.1 GCA_020048915.1 Bacteroidota bacterium
AATCGATGTTTGACCCCAGCCGGGGTCAGATGTTTATAGAATGTTCAATTTTTCTACAAACAGGCGACCCCAGCCGGGGTCGAATATCCTTTACTAAACGACATTAGATTATTTATTGAGATTTTTTTTCGGATTGGCACTAGGGTTTTGTCAGTCTGCTTTGTTTTACTTAATACAAGAGGAATTAGAATGGATAAAGAAATTTTTATACGATATTTTAGAGGAAGCCTTTCGGAAGCAGAAGAGAAGGCTTTATTTGCATGGCTTGAGGAGAACGAAGCAAATATGCAGGAATTTATGCAGGAGCGGAAATTGTGGGATATGATTTTATTGAATACCCCGGAATCCTCAGCCATTACAGCAACAAAAACAGAAGAAGCGAATACCCTTGCAATACAACTTCGTAAGAAATGGATTGGTGGATTTTCGAAAATTGCAGCAGTGTTTTTATTGGCGATTTCGCTTGGCATATGGCTTACATTTAAGTTTTCGGAACAATCCCAGGCATGGAATACCATTGAAATTCCAATAGGGCAAAGAGCTTGTATTCGTTTAGCCGATGGTACCAAAGTTTGGCTAAATGCCAAGTCGCGGTTCTCATTTCCCGATAAGTTTAAAAAAGGGCAACGTGAAGTAAAACTCGACGGAGAGGCTGTATTTGATGTTGTCCATAACGAAAAATCGAATTTTATAGTTAAAACAAAACGGTTCAATGTTCGTGTGTTAGGTACTAAATTCAATGTTTACGCGTACGATAATTCTTCCGTTTTTGAAACCGATTTGGTTCGGGGAAAAGTATTAATTGAGTCGCTTGTTTCGAAACAAAAACCAATTGAGCTAAAACCTAACCAAATGGCCGCATACCAGGACGAAACCGGATTGTTTGAGATTCGAACCGTTGATACCCGCGAAAGCCTCTATTGGACCGAAGGGGTATATAGTTTCAATAACCAACCACTGTCTTCGATCATTCAAAGGCTAGAGCGCTATTATGAAGTTAAAATAACAGTTAAAAATCCGGAAATTTTGAACGATAAATTTACCGGTAAATTTCGCTATAGCGATCCAATTGAAGTAATTCTGGAAGTAGTAAAAAAGAGCAAATTTTTTAAATTCAGAAAGAATGGAAACGAGATAACGATCTACTAAATAAAAGTATTAACCTCAAATTAACTTTCGACATGAAAACATAAATGAAGAAAAAGTTGGTCTGAAAAAAAGATCCGGATGATGCCCCACATCACCCGGAAAAGTTTAGTCCAACAATTAACATTGTGCAACAACTTAATTATTTCTAACTAAAACTATGTAAAAGTATGAAAAAACTTTGTCATTCTGCGACTTTTCATTTTGGAAAGTCTGCTCAAAAACTACTACGAATTATGAAACTAAGTACTCTGATTTTATTTCTCAGTGTGTTGTATGTTTCTGCAGGCGAGGTTCGTTCTCAAGGAGCCCGCGTCGATCTGACCCTTTCAGGTAAATCCATAGCAGATGTTCTCACCACCATTGAGCAACAAACATCCTACCTCTTTTTTTATAACAAAAAGGAAATTAATGTCGATAAGCAAATTTCCTTATCGGTTACGAATGCTCCTGTTTCGGAAGTATTGGCTGATATTTTTAGCGGGACGGATGTTAATTATAGTATGGTTAAAGACTATATTGTTCTCTCGAAGAAAGAGATTAAAGATGAATTAGCCACAAAGCAACAGCAAAAGGTAACCGGTACCGTAACCGATGCCACCAACGGAGAACCTGTTGTTGGGGCAAACGTTATTATCGAAGGCACCACCATTGGTGTTATTACCGACATTAACGGGAAGTTTAGTATCGATGTTCCAAATGCCGAAGCGCAATTGCTAGTTTCTTTTTTGGGATTCAATTCAGAGCGCATTGTAGTTAATGGGCAAACTAATCTGGTTATCAACCTGGTTCCCGATATTACCAAGCTCGACGAAGTAGTGGTAATTGGTTATGGAACTGCTAAAAAGAGCGACGTTACTGGTTCGTTAACCCGTGTTTCTGAAAAAACTATTAAAGAACGTCCGGTACAAAACGCAATTCAGGCTTTTCAGGGAAGAGTTGCCGGGGTAGATATTGGTACAAATATTCGTCCAGGCGAAGTTGCTTCTATTAATATTCGTGGTACCAGATCTATTAATGGATCGAACTCACCGTTATTTGTTGTAGACGGAATAATTTTAATGGGAAGTATTAACGATGTGAATCCAAACGATATTGCAAATATTGAAATATTAAAGGATGCTTCCGCTACTGCTATTTATGGTTCCCGCGGTGCCAATGGTGTTGTTTTAGTAACTACCAAATCGGGTAAAAAAGGATCGGTATCTGTAAATTATGAGGCTTCCCTTACTTTAGATAAAATTCATTCGTTAACCGATTGGGCTTCCTCGGGTGAGGCAATTGACCGTTACCGGTTAGCTGAAATTAATGGTACCACCTATAAATCAGGCGCAAATTCATTGAGTTATCCTGATCCTTTTGCGGATATTCAAATGTTTGGTAACAGCGACCCTAAAACAATTAGCGCCATTCGTCAGGGCTATGAATGGAACGATCCTGATAATTTCACCTCCGTAAAAACACGTTCTTCTACAGAAGAGGAATTAGCAAAAGGCTGGCCTGCTGAAGTGCCAGTTTATAATTCCGGAAAAATACCTACTACTGATTGGATTGATTTACTTACTAAAACCAGTAAAACACAAAACCACCTTTTATCGCTCTCTGCGGGGAACGATAATTCTAAATTATATTTATCGCTGGGTTACCTTAACAACGATGGGACACAGAAAAATCAATCGTATAACAGGTATACCCTGAAGTTAAACGGAGATATTACACCAGTAAAATGGCTAACAGCCGGGACTTCCATAAATGCTTCGCGCACCCAGCAGGAATTTGGTACGATCAATCGTGCCGGTAGCGCTACTGGTCCAAAAGATGCCTATGGTACTGCTTTAAGCCAATACCTAATGGCTCAGCCTTATGATGATAATGGTGTCATGATTGAGTTTCCCGGCAACAATACAACATTACCTGTTTGGAACCCTTTAATTGATATTGATAATAGTAAAGACGAACGTCGCGCAGCAAATGTCAATGCAAACTTTTATTCGGAACTGCGCATCATGCCATGGCTGAAATATCGTATGAACCTAGGTACCGGTTTTCGTTACTATCGGGATGCTGCCTGGCAGGGATCTCAATCCACATTGCAGCGCAAAGCAACTCCACAAACTTCTGCAGCCTCCTATTCTTCGGGTGAAGTGTTTCAATATATGATTGAAAACTTGTTGTTTTTCGATAAAACCTTTGGAAATCATACTTTTGGAGCTACATTGCTACAATCGGCACAATATTACCGAAGTGAATCTTCTAATATCGGTGCTTCTAAAATTCTCTATAATTCCAGCGATTGGTATAATCTGGGAGCGAACTTAAACGGTAAGCCCGATAGCTATGGAACCGGATTTGGCGAATCTTCCCTTCAATCGTACATGGGTCGTCTCAATTATTCGTTATTAAACCGTTATTTATTTACCGCAACTGGTCGTTGGGATGGGTCATCGGTTTTGGCAACTGATCATAAGTGGGATTTTTTCCCGTCTTTTGCTGCTGCCTGGAAAATGCAGGAAGAATCATTTTTAAAACCGGTTTCCTGGGTAAACGAACTGAAACTCCGTGTTGGATATGGCATTACCGGTAACTCTGCTATTGGATCGTATACCACTATGGGGCCATTAACCCAATATAATTATGTATTTGGAACGGCTCCTGCTATCGGATATATTCCAATGAGCATGGCCAATCCATATTTGGGATGGGAAAAAACTGCTCAGGTCAATTATGGAGTCGACTTTTCGGTATTGAAAAACAGAATTTCCGGTTCGATCGAATATTACCAATCAAATACCAGTGATATTCTTATGCAACGTGATATTCCTGTTATCACAGGTTATCCAAATATCTGGTTTAACATCGGTAAAATGAAAAATTCAGGGATAGAACTTACCCTTTCGACTGTAAATGTTGATGTAAAAGGTTTCCGTTGGACAACCGACTTTAACTTTACTAAAAACAAAGAAGAAATTGTGGAATTGGTAAATGGAAAAGAAGATATGAAGGCTCAGAACTGGTTTATTGGACAGCCATTACAGGTTTTTCGCTCGTACGAAGTAGATGGTTTATGGCAGGACACGCCCGAGGATCAGGCGGAAATAGCTCTTTGGGCAGCCAATGGTACTTTCTTTGCCCCCGGCCAGTATAAACCGGTAGAACAAGATTCTGTTGACCATAAACTTCAGGACAACGATATGGTAATTCGCGGTACCAACCGCCCTAAGTGGATCGCAGGTTTTAATAATACCTTCAGCTATAAAAATTTAGAATTAAGTTGCTTTATTTACGCCCGTATTGGTCAATCGTATTTTTCATCGCTTCAACCAGGCGGTTCTGGTGGCGGAAAATTTGTAGGATATGTTCGCAGTGCCGATCCCGACGATTTTTGGTCGCCTACCAATACCGACGCCCGTTGGCCGCAACCAACTACGATGCCTAAAACTTCCGATACTAAAGTAAACCAGGCAATGTATATTAACGATGGTTCTTTTGTAGCCATTCGAAATATCGGATTGTCTTATTCAATTCCTCAAAAGTGGCTAAGTAAAGTAAATGCAAAGAATTTTCAGGTATATGCACAGGTTCATAATCCATTCCTCTTTGGGGGAGATGTTGTTAAGGCTGGTATCAATCCGGATGACACCAATGGCTGGACTTCTACCAATTCTGTTGGAGATCCGGTAGGTGGTATCAATAACAATACCGTTCTTATCAGAAGCTGGGTATTTGGTGTAAGACTTGGATTCTAATTTTTAACTTTTTAAACTAACATCATGAAAAAATATATCGTATTACTTGCTTTAGTTTTTTCTTTTGGGTCTTGCAGTAAAGACTTTCTGGAAGAAAAAGCTGTAACTACCCTTACGCAGGATTTTTATAAAACGGCCGAGGGACTTGACATTTTAGTGAAGGGAACCTATCAGATACTCCGCTTTAAGCCCGACTATAATCAGGGACATTATTTGTTTGGAGTTTCGAGCGATGTGGAAGCATTTGCATGGTCAAATGCCGAACGTATTGATATGGGAGGGTATTCATCAGCCGGTTGGGCTGCATCAACAGCCGCCAACAGATATGCCCCGCAGGTTTCCATGCTTATTGGAGCTATAGGAGGTTCTGTTTCCGAAGGCGTATTTCCCACAATAAACCGATGCAATGTTTTTTTAGAAAACTATGCTAAATTGGGTGAGGCTGATAAGGTGAAACTAGCCCCACGCAAAGGAGAAATACTTTTCCTGCGGTCGTATGCCTATTATATTATTACCAATGTATTAGGAGATGTTCCTTTAATGTTGGAAAGCTTCTCTGGTATGCCCGAAAATTTCGCTTTTAAAAAGGAATCGCTCGAAAATATTTACAAGCAAATTATTGGCGATATGAGTGAAGCTGTAAAACTGCTTCCTGAGTCTGTTCCTGCAACGGATTTAGGTAGAATAACAAAACCAGCAGCGGCTCACCTTCTCGCTAAATTATTTTTGCACAGGGCGCAGGCGGCTAATTGGGCTACCATTGCCGATCCGCAGTTAAGAATGCTATACAAAGGAAGCGAATCCAACGATCTTGATTCTGCCATATTTTATTCTACATTAGTAATTGACCTCAAAAAAGGAGATAATGCAGCCTATGGTGGTTTGCAAACCGATTTTGCTGAACTGTGGAAAAATGTTGCCGGAAATTACGATAGGGATAAATGTAAAGAAATCCTTCTATCGGCACAATATGAGCCTACTCAGGTTTATAATGCCCGTTATGGGAATACATTGGTTCACCTCTACAATAGCAATTATACAACATTGCAATGCGGTGTAACCCGCAATTTAATGGATTATGGAAGGCCATATGCAACAGCCGGGGCAACCGATTGGGGGTATGATATGTATACCGATCGCGCAAACGATTCCCGGTATTATAAAACCTTTTTAACCGATTATTTCGCGAATAATACAGCTTACAATGCAACTACATTTGAAGTAACCGGAGGAAAAACCTGGGATGTAACTACCGCTTACTATTATAACAATATCCTTAAATCGGCCAGTGATGCTGCAGCGGTTAAAGGGAAAATTAAAATAATCTATAAAAAAACCGGTTTAGTGTTTATTGAAAACTCAAAAGACGAGCCATTGGATTCTCTTTGGGTTGTTAGTCAGCCATTTATTATGATGGCCCGTTGGATGGTAGGTAGTCCTAATAAAGCCGGTTATGTGGATAAGGATGGATCGGGTAATGTTACTGGCTTTAAAGCTGGTGCTGTAGATCCTGCAAATCCTTCCGTAATTAAAAACTATGCCGCTCAGAATAGAAAAATCTACTACAGGATTAGTGGTGATAAAGGCGAGCCATTTGGCTTAGACAGGGGCTTGGGTGTTTCTCAATGGTATCTGGGACCAAGAAAATGGCTGGATGTAAACCGGGGAACCGGAACAATTCCTAATAATCCCGGAGCAATTGATGTGCCTCTAATCCGTCTTGCCGAAACCTATTTGATTCGTGCTGAAGCAAACGGCAGAAAAGGAAACTATGCAGAGGCTATTAACGATTTAAATGTACTTCGTAAGCGGGCTGCTTTTCATGCAAACGAAAACAGATCGGAAGTATTAATGAAGTACGAGCCAGGGGTATTAACAAGCCGTTACGATGTTCCAGCTGCCGAAAAAGCTGCTCCATTTAAGGTTACAACCGATGCGTATGCTAAAATCGCAGTCGATGGAACTGAATGGCAGGGTGGATCTCCAAAAGCAGTTAAGGAAAACTATCCGGAAGAAGCAACTTCCGACGATCAAAGGTTTATTCATTTTATATATAATGAACGGGCACGTGAGTTGATATTTGAATTGCAAACCGTGGAGGATTTACATAATGCAGGTATATTTTTCGAAAGGGTTCGCGATCGCGATATGATGGGAGCCCCAGCTTCTTCTTCCGGAACTGTTGCATTTCCATTCCCTAATGATGATTTAAACGTTGCTTTAGGTGCAAATGGAGCCGGTAAAGGACAACTTCAGCGGATTCACCTGTTTAAGCCATGGCCACAGTCGTACCTTGATTTATTAACGGACGAAAAAGGAAATGTATTGGATGCAAGTGCAAAAGCCGCTTATCAAAATCCAGGATATTAATCTTTTTCGGTATAAATTTGAGTAATAATTTATCGGATATAAAATTAATTAATAAAATGGGTGGGTATTTTACCCACCTATTTTTAAAATGAAAAACATCTAAATTCAACAACAAAGTTTAATAAACTGAAAACTAAATTTTAAAAGGCGATATAAACCAATGAATTTCAAAAAAAACATATACCAGATTTTAGTAATTGTTTGCTTTTTTATAATGCAATGGGGCAATGCGAATTCCCAATCTATAGTTCAGCCAAAGGTATCCAAATCGGGGAATACAATTCTTATCCAAAATGGTGACGATCAATACCAGCTCCAAATCTGCACTCCTTCCATGATCAGGGTTCGGCATGCCGGACCAAACGGGTTTGAAGCTGATGAACCCTGGATGGTGAGCCGATATAAATGGGATGTTGTGCCATATACTATCAGCGAAAAGAAAGACCTTGTTGAAATAAAAACCAAAGCAGTAACTGCAAAAATTTTCACCAATCCAGTTCGAATTGCATTTTATACTATCAATGGCGAATTGATAAATCAGGATGCATTATCCAAAAATTCAATGGATTATAAGAATGAAGCGCCTTCATGTAAGAAGGACCTTCAGCCTGGTGAGCATTTTTTTGGATTTGGAGAGCGCATGGATTTCATGGATCAACTGGGAAAGAAACTGACGCTGGATGTTGGCCGTGGAACTGGTCGCGAACACGAAACCGGAGCGTACAATATTTTGGAAGCCAATTATTCACCGGTACCATTTTTTATCAGTACCCGTGGATACGGGATTTTCTTTCATAATGCCAGCCCAAGCACCTGGGACATGGGTTATTCTTCTTCAAAAAACTATTCTTTTTCGGCTTCCGGCGGGGAGCTCGATTATTATTTCATGTTTGGACCAACATTCAAACAAATTATACAGGATTATACCTCGTTAACCGGAACTTCTCCATTATTACCGCTTGCTGCAATGGGCTTACATGTCGGCACATACAGCGGGGGAACCTGGGGGTACGAAAATATAACCTCCCAATATTACGTGATCCAGCTTGCTAAAAAATTCCGGGAATTGGGAATACCTATCGACATTTTACACCTCGACTCAACCTGGCGTATTTTTGGAAAGATAAACGGTAACGGCGGTACCAGTTTCGAATGGCGTCAACCAGGGTTTCCTGATCCAAAAGCGATGTTTGACAGCTTATATTCCTTGAACTATCAGATGGTGGGGTTGCACATTCGACCCCGAATTGACAACGGAAACTTCAAAAACTACCTGGATATTGCCAAAGAAAAAGGCTTTACTTATCCTGAAAATGGCAAACCGGGAGACTTCCCGAATTTTTTTGACCTAAAAGCGGTTGACTGGTGGTGGGAAAATTGTATGAAACCATTGGCTGACATGGGCTGTAAATTTGTAAAGACAGACGAGGGTAGTGCTTTTGGAAGAGTAGGAAATGAATTGATTGATAAAACTGGTCCGCAGGGAAAAGAGATTGCCACATTGCACAATTTATTCCCGATAGCTTATGCGAAAGCTCCTTTCCTGAAATTTCAGGAGTACAACAATATGCGGGGTATGGAGCATACACGCGAAGGTTTTGCTGGGATTCAGCGTTACCCTTTTATATTTGCCGGTGATTGGCCATCGCAATGGCAGTATTTTAAACCGGTTATCCGTGGCGGGATAAATATTGGACTTTCGGGAGTGCCTGCATGGGCCCATTGTATGGGTGGTTTCGAGCAGGTTGCCGACCCTGAGTTGTATGTCCGCTGGTGCCAGTTTGGTATGTTTAGCCCCATAGCCCATCTCTTTGGAATGGAACATCCCAACTATAAGGAACCCTGGAACTATGGCCTGGAAGCGCAAGCTATCTTTACCAAATACGATAAATTGCGCTATCGGCTTATCCCTTATATCTATTCGTCGTATTACAATTCTTATCTTACCGGTTGCCCTGTTATTCAGGCATTGGTTTTTAATTATCCCAACGATGTTAATACTTACACAATTGACGATCAGTATTTGTTTGGAGACCAAATGCTTATTTGTCCTGTAACTGAAAAAGGCGCTAAATCGCGCACTTTATACTTGCCCGAAGGAAATTGGATTTATTACTGGTCGGGCGAAAAATTTACCGGTAAGCAAAACATCATTACAAAAACTCCATTGGAGAAATTACCCATTTATGTGAAAGCCGGTGCGATTATTCCCATGCAGCCCGATATGCAATATTTTGGCGAAAAACCAATTGATCCGGTTTCGCTGGATATTTATCCCTTTGGACAATCATCCACCAAATTGTACGAAGACGATGGCGTATCCCTGAATTATCAGAAAGGTGAATATTCCCAAACGGAAATAACCTGTGATGAAAATAACCAATCGGTAACGGTAACGGTTAGTTCATCTATCGGAAAATTCCCTGTAGCTGATCGGAACTATTCATTGATGATTCATATGGATAAGAAACCGCAATCGGTCACTTCCAATGGAGTTTTGCAAAGTAACCAGCCGTATGATTCTGAAAAAAACATCCTTAATCTTACTGTTTCAAAAAAGGCAGCGGAAAGTTTGTCTATCGTGGTGGTTAAATAATTGAAGTGTTACTAATAGAAACAAATTATATCTTGGTCTAAATTTTATTTGCCCCGTAAAGCCTGTTTAATTGGTTCGTGTAATTATAATAGTAACTGAAAATGAGTAAAATTTCCCGAATACCGTTTTTATTGAAAATTCTTGTGACGTTGGCCGTATTGTATTTTACACCTTGCCATAGTCAGCAAAGTAACCTAATACCAGGATGGCCCAAAATTACACAGGAAAACAAACCCTGGAGCCGCTGGTGGTGGATGGGAAATAGCGTTAATCCTTCGGACCTGAATGCTGCCATGGAAGCATATTCAAAAGCTGGATTGGGCGGACTAGAGATCACTCCGATCTATGGGGTGCACGGTTACGAAGATAAATTCATTCAGTTTCTTTCGCCCGAATGGTTAAGTAATTTTAATTATACCCTTAAGGAAGGCAAACGGTTAGATATGGGAATTGATCTGGCTATGGCTTCGGGCTGGCCATTTGGAGGTTTATGGGTAACACCCGAGGATGCTTGCAAGTATATGTTTGTGCAATCGTATGCGCTAAAAGAAGGAGAACAGCTTCAGGAGAAAGTCGTTCGGATTCAAACGCCCATGCTTCGAACAATAAGTCGCCCAAATCTTGATATTTCGCAGCTGAAATACCCTGTCAGCGCCAATGCCGATAGTTTGCAAAACTGGGCTATCGATCAGGTGCGTTATCCCAAACAAATGTCGCTTCAAACCCTGATGGCGTTTTCTGATAAAAAGGAGATACTTAACTTAACAACTAAAGTTGATTTTAATGGACAACTTAACTGGACAGCTCCTTCGGGCAACTGGAAATTATATGCCGTATTCGAAGGCTGGCATGGCAAAATGGTAGAACGGGCCGGGCCGGGTGGCGAAGGCGATGTAATCGATCATTTTTCGGCAAAAGCAATAGACAATTACCTGGGACATTTTACTAATGCTTTCAAAAATCAGGATTTAAGCGGATTGCGTGCCTATTTCAACGACTCCTACGAAGTGGACGATGCGCGTGGCGAAGCTGATTTTACCCCCTTGATGTTCGACGAATTTCAAAAACGACGCGGATACGATTTGCGCAATTTTCTTCCGGCATTGATGGGCGAAGATACCAATGAAAACAACAGCCGGGTTTTGTGCGATTACCGCGAAACTATTTCGGATCTTATTTTAGAAAATTATACCCAGCGCTGGCATAACTGGGCGGAAAAAGGGGGAAAGATAATCCGCAACCAGGCTCATGGCGCTCCAGCCAACATCCTCGATTTATACGCAGCAGCCGATATTCCCGAAACGGAAGGCGAAGACATTGTGAAGGTAAAAACGGCTTCGTCGGTGGCACATGTTACCGGCAAGAAACTGGCATCCTCCGAATCGGCTACCTGGCTAAAAGACCATTTTGAAGCATCGCTAGCAGATGTTAAACAGGCAATCGATTTGTTTTTACTGGCCGGTATCAACCATGTATTTTACCATGGAACCACTTTCTCACCACAAAACGCTCCCTGGCCAGGCTGGATGTTTTATGCTGCCGTTCATTTTGGTCCGACCAATACTTTTTGGAACGATTTTGGGACGCTAAATACCTATATTTCCCGGTCGCAATCGTTTTTGCAGGCTGGGAAACCCGATAATGATATTTTACTTTATTATCCTATTTCTGATGAGTATGCAGTACGTGGCCGCTCACTTTTGCTGCATTTTGATGGCGCAGCCAAAGGTTCTTCGGTACGAAAATCAGCTGAATTCCTGTTCGAAAAAGGATATGCATTCGACTATATTTCGGATCGTCAGATTCTTAACCTGACTGGTAATTTAGGTAAAATTTTTACTGGTAACACAAGCTATCAAACAGTTTTATTGCCAGAAGTAAAGCTGATGCCTTTGGAGACATTTGAAAAAATAATTGATTTGGCAAAAAATGGTGCTACAATTTTAATGGAGCAACTTCCGGAAGATATACCGGGAATGGGCAATCTTGCCGAACGTCGCGCCAAATTTATGACATTAAAAAAACTTCTAAAATTTGAGGTAATTGCCGGCAATATTCAAAAAGTCAAATTAGGAAAAGGCCAGATTTTGATCGGTAATCTCACTGATTTGCTAACTCAGGCTAAAATACGCCGCGAAACGATGTTCGATTCAGGTTTACAGTGCATTAGGCGAGTCGATGGCAAAGTTACTACCTATTTTATTGCCAACAGGGGAACTGACATTGTTGATGGATTGGTTGCCCTCGAATCGCAAATTGGCTCCGCTGTATTGTATAACCCGATGAATGGAAGCTATGGCAAAGCCATCACCAAAACATCAGAGGGTAGAGGAGAAGTATACTTGCAGCTAAACCCTGGTGAAAGTTGCCTGGTTCAGATTTTTGATGGTAAAGTAAATGTTCCGGATTACGCTTATCTGAAAGCTTCCAGTGAAAGCAAATCACTCAATGCCAACTGGTATTTGACATTTGTGATGGGAGGCCCCGAACTTCCTCAACCCTTAATAATTCAAAGTCTTGGATCGTGGACTGAACTTGGGGACGAAAAATATAAAGCTTTCAGTGGAACAGCCCTTTACAAAACTACTTTTACAAAACCTTCAGGGAACGCAAAATACTATCGCCTCGATTTAGGCAAAGTTGCACACAGTGCAAGAATAACGCTCAACGGAAAAGAAATAGCGACATTGATTAGTCCCCCATTTTCATTGGTAATTCCGACAACCGAACTAATGAATGAAAATTCCTTGGAAATTTCGGTGACTAACCTGATGGGAAACCGCATAGTCGATATGGAGCGCAAGGGTCAACCGTATAAGATTTTTTACAATACGAATTTCCCTGCACACGACGCCAAAAACCGGGGTGCCGATGGCTTGTTTACAACTAAAGGCTGGTTACCACAGCAATCAGGACTTATAGGGCCGGTAACATTGACACCCCTTCAATTAATTCAAAAATAACTTTGCAATAATGATTTCAAAAAAGAAAAAAAGGATACTCCCAATATTATTAATCATGTTCTCAGGGTTAATAGCCAAGGCTTCAACCCCTGAAAAGGAAATACTTTTTCTTTCAGGAACGGATAATATTCATACAAAAACCTGGGATTTTTATTGTACTTCCGGGAGAAACAGCGGCGTATGGAACAAAATAGAAGTTCCCTCGCATTGGGAACAGCAGGGTTTTGGTGAGTACGATTATGGCCGGGACTATCGCACCTATGGCAAAAAATTTAAATTTGCCGACGAAAAGGGAATGTACAAACATGCGTTTCAAGTTCCTGCCTCCTGGAAAAACAAGAAAATATATATCCTTTTTGAGGGTTCAATGACCGACACGGAGGTAAAAATTAACGGCAAATTGGCTGGAGAGGTTCATCAGGGCGCTTTCTATCAATTTCGTTACGACATCACAGATAAAATAAAGGTTGGACAAACCAATCTGCTGGAAGCAACCGTGAGTAAAATGTCTGCCGATAAATCGGTAAACAATGCCGAGCGATTTGCCGATTACTGGGTGTTTGGAGGAATTTTTCGTCCGGTTTACCTCGAAGCTTTTCCCGAAGAATTCATAGAACATATTGCAATCGATGCTAAGGCGGACGGTTCTTTTGCCATGGATGTATTTCCACAAGGGTTGAACAGTAAACGGACTCTTTTTGCCGAAATTCTTGATGAAAAGAATAATGTTATTACTACTTGTTCTTCAATTGCAAATAGCACCGATTCGCTGGTTACATTAAGTTGCAAAGTAAATAATCCAACCTGCTGGACTGCTGAAACGCCTGTTCGCTATTCTGTCAGGATTTTTTTAAAAGAAGGAAACAAGATTGTTTACTCCACTTCCCAAAAATTTGGTTTCAGAACCATCGAAATTAGGCAGGGAGATGGTATTTACCTGAATGGCACCAAAATTAAACTGAAAGGCATCAATCGCCATGCTTTCTGGCCCGAAACCGGTCGTTGCCTGAATAATCAGATCAACCTTGACGATGTAAAACTCATAAAATCGATGAACATGAACGCTGTTCGCTGTTCTCATTATCCACCCGATCAGGTTTTTCTGGATTACTGCGATTCGCTTGGGTTATATGTGCTCGATGAACTGGCAGGATGGCAAAATGCGTATGCCACAGCTCCCGGCCAAAAACTCGTGAAAGAAATGGTAATCCGTGACAGGAACCATCCATCGGTTATCTTTTGGGCAAATGGCAACGAAGGGGGAACAAATAAGGAGCTGGATGATGATTTTGGATTTTGGGATCAATCGAAACGGCCTGTTATTCATCCGCATCACAAGCCTGGAAACGATTTTAACGGAATTGACTGCAACCATTACGAAAATTATTACAGCGCGAAAAAAATATTTGCCGAGGGCAAAATTTATATGCCTACCGAATTTTTACATGCTCAGGACGATGGAGGTGGTGGCGCCGGACTGGGCGATTTCCGGGAATTGTTCTGGAACACCCCCAACTCTGGTGGAGGTTTCCTATGGGCTTTGGTCGACGAAGGCATTGTACGAACCGATCTCAACGGATTTATCGACGCTAATCGTGTGAACGCCCCCGATGGAGTGGTTGGCCCGCATCGCGAAAAGGAAGGCAGTTATTATGCCATCCGGGAAATATTCTGCCCAGTAAAAATTGAGCTTAAAAAGCTTCCCGAGCTGTTTGATGGGAGCATCCCGGTTGAAAATCGGTATCATTTTACGAACCTGAATAATTGTCGGTTCGAATGGGAATTGATAAATTTTACTTCCTTACAGCAGCGGCAGACCGGTCATCGTGTAATGAAAGCAGGCAAAGTAACAAGTCTGGATGTAGAACCGTTACAGACCGGAAAGCTCAAACTGGAACTACCTTCGGACTTCCATAATTACGATGCGCTTTACCTGAAAGCTTTCGACCCATCTGGTGAGGAAATATATTGCTGGAGCTGGAAAATTGATGGAAATCAAAACGGTGTGACCCGGTTAGTCAAAATGGACGTCAGCGAATTAGAAAAGCAGAAAATTGAAAAATTAAAAGCTGCCGGAATACAGGAAGATAATATTCTTCCCATTGCTCAGCAATCGGGTGATATGTCGAAGGAAAAAGGTGTCGCCGAATTGTTCGAAAATGACAGCCTGTATACCATAAAAGCATCGGGTATTGCAGTATCCTTTAGCAAAAAGGATGGTACGATCCGAAAAGTGACCAACGATATGGGATTGCCCATTCCGTTTAATAACGGACCTCTATTGGTCAGCGGGACTGCTCACCTCGATAGTATAAAGACGATGAGAAGTGACAAAAGTTATTCCCTTATAATGTCTTATACCGGCGACTTGAAAACGGTTATCTGGACGATGTTCAGCAGCGGTTGGCTGGCTATGGATTATGAATACAAAATAGACGGGGAGCACCCATTTACAGGTGTCAGTTTCAACTTTCCCGAATCAGATGTAATCGGAACCAAATGGTTAGGGAAAGGCCCTTCGCATGTCTGGAAAAACAGGTTGCAGGGAGGCGTGTTGGATGTGTACCAGCGAATGTACAATAACAAGCTCCCGGGCGATAATAACTGGGGACTGCCTCAATTTAAGGGCTATTTCCCTGAAGTTTCGTGGATGGAGTTCAATACCGCAGACGGGAAATTTACCGTGGTAGCTCAGGAGGACGATCTGTTTGTTCGCTTATTTAATTTCTACGGAATATCAGGTCCCAAAAACTATCCGGCTTTACCAACAGGGGATATTTCGTTCCTCGACGCCATTCCGCCGGTTGGAACCAAGCTTGCGATGGGGATCAGCAACGATACCTGGAACCTTGGCCCTGCCGGTGAATTGAATAAAATGGATAAGCCGGTCAAGCGAACACTCTATTTTTATTTTGGATTGTTGGAAGAGTAAAGTTGAAGTAAAGAAGAACTGGTTGATCATGCAAAAGCAAATAATTAAAGGTGTTATCTTTTTTTTAGTCTTAATTATTATTGGATTATCGGGGTATGCGCAAGATACAAGGGGGTCCTGGCATGGTAAAACCCGTCAATTACGCTATCAACCGGAAGGTTCCGATTTTGTAATCATCAATGGCACCCTGCGTTTTAACCGGGCTCTTTATGGTTCAAATACAGCCTTTAGGGTAGAAGCAGGAGACTTGCCCGAATTTGCTTTGTATTTACCGGGAATGGGTGGCAATTTGCGCTTTGGATTGATTGATAAAGACGGTTCGAAATGGTTAATTGATGCCAAAAACATTGTGGCCCGTTATCGTCCGGGTTCGATGATATATACTATTACCGACCCAATGTTGGGAATTGGAAATATCCAAATTACACTGCTTGCACTGGCGGATGCCGAAGGCTTGATTGCCAAAATTACTTGTGAAAAAATTCCTGAAAGTCTGACTCTTTTTTGGGCATTTGGGGGTGTAACCGGCAAGAAGTTCTCGCGCGACGGCGATTTGGGAGCCGACCCGGAATCATCGTTTTACCTGAAACCGGAATATTGTGCCGACAATGAATATGTACTCTCCGGAAATTCGTTCACAGTGTTTTATGGTTCAGGTCAGGATAAGTCTGAAGCAGAACGCTACGAAAATAATTATAAGCCAACTAAAGAGGAATTGGAAGCAAGCCGTTTGAAAAGCAAAAAGCAACTAATAGGTTTGTTTCCTTCGGAATGTCAGGTGAAACTCTCAAATGCCGGTAAACAAAAAACACCGATTGAATTCTTTGAATCAGATACCGCCGGAAATAATGCGTTGACCGGAAAATTGACATTGAAACCGGACTCCCTTTATTGGTTACTGATTGCTAACCCTGGAACTATTCAACTTCCCAAATATGCCCAATTGCAAAGTTTGTTTGATAAAGCGGAGAGTCAACGGAAAACTTTAGCCGATAGGATTGAGCTTCAAACTCCCGACCCATACATTAATGCTGTGGGAGGAGCATTGAGTATTGCTTCTGATGCTATTTGGGAGGAACCTTCGTATTTGCATGGATCCATTGCCTGGCGAATGCGTCTAAACGGTTGGCGTGGCGCATACACTGCTGATGCGTTGGGTTGGCATAATCGTGCAAAAATGCATTTCAGCGAATATGCAAAGTCGCAATATCTCGAACCCGATTCAGGCCCGAGTGTTCCCGATCCAAAAACAAATCTTGCCCGTCAGGAAGAAAAAATAGGCAATGCAATGTTTACTAAAGGTTACATCAGCCGCAATCCTGGAAAAATATCGAATCCGCATCATTATGATATGAACCTCGTTTTCATTGACCAGGTGCTCCGGCATTTCAATTGGACAGGCGATACTGCTTTTTTACGACAAATGTGGCCGGTAATTCACCGCCATCTGGCCTGGGAAAAGCGCTGTTTCGATGGAAATAACGACGGGCTATACGATGCATACTGTTGTATTTGGGCCAGTGATGCGCTGCAATACAGTGGGGGCGGGGTAACCCATTCATCATCGTACAATTATTTTGCCAATAAAACAGCGGCTCGTTTGGCGCAGGTAATTGGTAAAGATCCGCTTCCTTTTGAAGCAGAGGCAAATAAGATTTTAAAAGCACTGAACCAAAACCTTTGGATGCATGAAAAAGGGGGATTTGCCGAAAATAAGGATTTGCTGGGTTTGCAGAAAATTCACCCATCAGCCGCATTATGGACAATTTACCATGCTATTGATTCAAAAGTAACCGATCCGTTTCAGGCATACCAATGCACACGTTACGTAGATACTGAAATTCCTCACATTCCAATCAAAACTAATGGGCTTGCAGGAAATTATTATACACTGGCAACTACCAACTGGATGCCTTATGCATGGTCAATCAACAATGTGGCTTCGGGCGAAGTATTCCACACAGCCTTAGCATATTGGCAAGCAGGTCGTGCCGACGATGCTTTTCGGATTACTAAAAGTTCCCTGCTCGATTACATGTATTTGGGCAGCAGCCCGGGTAATTTCGGACAATTGTCATTTTACGATGCATTCAGGGGAGAATTGTACCGCGATTTTGCCGACGGAATAGGTGCAGCCAGCCGGGCAATTATCGAAGGGTTATTTGGAATTCAGCCAGATGTTATTAATGGAAAAATATTGATTCAACCCGGATTTCCAAAAGAATGGAACTTCGCATTCCTCAAAACGCATGATGTTTTTATTGATTTCCGCAGAGAAAGCAATAAAGACAGTTACATTATTGAACCGAAATCCTTTCAAAACCAGTCGTTGGTATTTAGGATAAAGGCGCAACAGGATCGGGTTAAATCTATGACAGTAAATGGTATACCAGCAGTATGGAAGAATCTTCCGGACGCGGTCGGTCAACCTGAAATTGAAGTGATATGCAATGCATCTGACATTCACAAAATTGAAATTGAATGGGCAGGAGAGAAACCCCAATCAAGCGAAATACCTGCTTATTATGCCAAAGGAGATACCTTTCAATTCGAAACTAAACTGGCTTCTATCTCGGGGTTAAATGATCCTCAGCAAATATTCAGGAAACCAATAATAAATAAGCATTCCCTGGTGGCTGAGGTTTCTGGAGAAATGGGGAACCGAACATTTTTTATAAAACTGAAGCAAGAGGAATTGGAATGGTGGATGCCAGTTGGTTTTGAGGTTCGTCCAACGGTTGAGGTTATTTCGGGAAAGAATCAGCCGACCGGAAGCTTGATTTTTACCATTCGAAACAATTCTCAAAAGGCTTTTGAAGGAACCCTAAAGGTAAATGGATTTTCGCAAAAAATAGCAATTGAAGCTCTCTCTGAATCTGTTGAAATGAAGGTTCCGGAAAAATTTGTTATTCCGGGAAGCAATCTGGTGAGAATTGTTTCAAAGGACTCCGTTTACCTAAGTAACCTGACTAATTGGAATGTGGCCTCAAAATCAGGGGATAATTACGAAACGATTGATCTGGGTAAACTATTTAACGATCGGGTTACTCAAGTATTTAAAAATCAATATTTGTCGCCCAGGTCACCTTATCCTACACTGGCAATTCCAACCCAGGGAATCGGCGACTGGTGTTCTTTTAAAGAAACCGAAGAAATTGACGATTCCGGATTACGCTCCAAAGCTGGCGCTGCGAACCAAATTACCCTTCCGCAGGGAATACCCTTTGCAACACCTGGCGCTCCCAATGTGCCAAATATTCTGTTCACTTCGCAATGGGACAATTATCCCAAAGAAGCAATGGTGCGGCTCTCGGGGAAGGCATCGCATGTCTATTTGCTAATGGCCGGATCGACGCATCACATGCAAAGCAGGTTCGATAACGGGGAAATTGTAGTAGCCTATACCGATGGAACTTCCGACAAACTTGTTTTACGAAATCCCGAAACCTGGTGGCCCATTGAGCAGGATTATTACGACGATGGATTTGCCTTTAATAAGGGTGTTTCACAACCTGTTCGGCTGTATTTAAAAACGGGCGAAGTTAAAACGGAAAGCTATCCGGTTTTAAATAAAAACAAAACAAATAAAATTGATGGTGGGGCTGCAACAGTGCTTGATCTGCCACTGAATCCACAGAAAATATTAAAGCATCTCACCCTGAAAACCATCGCGAACGATGTGGTGATTGGTTTGATGGCTGTGACATTAAAACGTGAATAAACTTATAAATAATTAGAAATGAGGCGATTTCATATTTCATTTATCCTGTTAGGATTAATTTTTATGGCGAATACTTTTATCACTTCCAAACCAACGCTTTACATCATTGGTGACTCAACTGTTAAAAATGGTAAAGGAAATGGAGCCGGAGACCTTTGGGGATGGGGAGAACCAATAGTTCAATATTTTGATACCACCAAAATTACAGTGGCGAACCGGGCATTGGGAGGTACAAGCAGCCGTACTTTTCAAACAAAAGGCTTATGGAAAGGAGTGTTGGATAAAATTAAGAAAGGGGATTATGTATTGATGCAATTTGGTCATAACGACGGCGGAGCGCTAAACGATAGCAGTCGGGCAAGGGGAACCATTAAAGGCATTGTGGAGGACTCTGTTGAAATAGATAATATTCTTACAAAGCAGCATGAGGTAGTACACAGCTTCGGTTGGTATCTTCGGAAGATGGTTCGCGAAACCAAAGCCAAAGGGGGCATACCGGTCATTATTACTCCTATTCCCCGCAACGACTGGGAAAAAGGCAAAATAAAACGTACCCCTAATAGTTATCCTGATTGGGCAATGGAAGTGGCAAAACAGGAGAAAATTCAATTTGTGGATTTGAATAAAGCCATGTCCGATAAGCTTGATATGGTTGGAGAAAATCAGGTAACAGGTAAATATTTCTTTTCTCGCGACCATACCCATACAACTGCCGAAGGAGCTTTGCTGAATGCATCCTTGGTGGTAGAAGGAATTAAGGGCTTAAAGGGATGTAAACTTAAACGTTTGCTTTTGGAAAATCCTAAAATAGTATTTCCTGTAGTGAACAAGGCGGGTAATTAATTAGTGCTGTTTAGTTTAGGAATTGAATAATTAATCCACACTTCGACTCCGCTCAGTGTGACAATAATACCAGTTTGTCAGGCTGAGCGGAGTCGAAGCCTACTTCTTAACTAAACGATATTGATAATTAATTACAAAATCGAATCATTAACATTGTTCGGATATCGTTTTCCTGAAAACACAAATAATGATGGTTTATAGAAATAATGAGGATTGCAATCAATTTTAACCTACTACGTATGAAAAAAATAATTCGGATTATTTACTTATTTCTGTTAATTACAATCCTTCTGAGCATTAAAGTTGCAGCTCAACGCCCGATGGAATATTTGAACCGTGGGCTGGTGGCAGTGCAGGCCGGTCGTGATAGCGTGTTTTTGAGCTGGCGTCTTTTGAATTCAGACACAGAGAACATTGCCTTTGATGTATATCGGCAGGCAGAAAATGCAAAACCCATAAAACTGAATGCGAAGCCCATTACCGAAGCAACATCCATGATGGACACCTCTCCACTGGAGAATGGTCGGTATACCTATCTTGTAAAACCTATTAAAGGTGAAGAAGAAGGGACTTTTGTGCACTATAAACAAAATGTGGGAACCGCTTGGTTCAATATAGCCCTGCAAACTCCCGATAAATATACTCCCGGTGATATCTCTCCCGGTGATTTGGATGGAGATGGCAATTATGAACTTGTGGTGCACATGACCGGTGTGGGAAGAGATAATAGCCACCGGGGAATGACAGATCCTCCTATATTTCAGGCATATAAAATGGATGGTACGCTATTGTGGAGCATAAATTTGGGTAAAAATATTCGCGAGGGGGCTCATTATACTCAGTTTTTAGTATACGATTTTGATGGGGATGGTCGTGCTGAAGTGGTTATGAAAACCGCCGACGGAACTATTGATGGCACCGGGAAAGTGGTTGGCGATTCCTCCGCAGACCATCGCAATGCCGATGGCCATATTATGCGGGGACCGGAGTTTTTGACTGTATTCGATGGATTGACGGGAGCTGTCTTAACAACGGTTAATTATTGGCCTTCCCGTTATCCGGGAAACGAAAATCCTTCCCCGGAAGAGATGAAAGAGGTTTGGGGGGACGGCGATGCAAATCGCTCTGAGCGCTACCTGGCTTGTGTGGCTTATTTGGATGGGATCCGGCCATCGATTGTAATGTGTCGCGGCTATTATACCAGGGCAACACTTGCCGCTTACGACTGGCGCGATGGAAAACTCACCCAGCGATGGTTGTTTGACAGCGACGATAGTACCAAAAAAAATCTTGATTATCGTGGACAGGGGAATCACAATCTAAGCGTTGGCGATGTGGACGGCGATGGCTGTGATGAAATTATTTACGGGGCCGCTGTGATTGACAACAATGGCGAAGGGCTTTATTCAACTGGGCTTGGACATGCAGACGCCCTGCATTTTTCAGATTTGGATCCTACTCACCCCGGATTGGAAATTTTTAACATTCAGGAACGTTTTGGGGATGCCGGACTGAACTTTAGGGATGCAAAAACCGGAGAAATTCTCTGGCAGGTAGCCTCAGTGAAAGCAGCCGATGAAGGCGGTGATAAAGGTGAAGGGCCTGGTCGTGGCGTAGCATTTAATGTCGACCCCCGTTATACCGGGAATGAATGCTGGGTTTTTGGTGCCGGATTAAATGGGATGTGGAATGCTCAAGGCAAAAAAATAACTGAAACTACTCCAACCACCTGTAATTTTGCAGTTTGGTGGGATGGTGATTTACTTCGGGAACTACTCGACAAAAATATGATCATGAAATGGGACTGGCAAGCTGAAAAAATAATTCCACTTATGGTTGCCGGCGAATGCATGAGTAATAATGGTACCAAATCAACACCGGCGCTTAGTGCCGATCTGTTTGGCGACTGGCGCGAAGAAGTAATTTTGCGCA
This sequence comes from Bacteroidota bacterium, assembly GCA_020048915.1. Classification (GTDB taxonomy): domain Bacteria; phylum Bacteroidota; class Bacteroidia; order Bacteroidales; family JAAUTT01; genus JAAUTT01. The sequence goes on from JAIFLU010000023.1 coordinate 22,250, forward strand.
CGGTTGACAATAAATCGTTGCGGATTTTTACTACTACCCTGCCTACCAAGCATCGTTTTGTAAGCCTGATGCAAGATCCAATTTATCGGTTAAGCATTGCCTGGCAGAATGTAGCCTATAACCAACCGCCTCATCCTGGATTTTATTTGGGCGATGAAATGGGTAAATTGATCCAGCCGAAATTAAAGCTCGTAAAATTTAAATAAGAATTATATTAGTAAACAATACACAACTAAATAAATAAACCGTCATAGTAACTTCAAAACAATTATAACGATGAAAGGTAAACTGATTTCAATTTTTATTTTGCTTACAGGCCTGAATTTGTGGGCCCAAAAAGTAAACGATTCCAATTCCCCCTTGCACCTGATGAAGCCTGATTACGATACTCCCTATGGGAAACCCGAGACCAAAGCCATTACAGATGTGCTCGACAGGGTGTATTCGTACCTCGATCAAACTACTCCTATGGTGTTAATCGATCGGGATTCAAAGACTGCAGTAACTGATTATTCCAAAATTGACGATAAAACAATTTTTCAACCCGGCGATTTTAGATTAGTCAGTTACGAATGGGGGGTTACCTACGCCGGAATGCTGCTGGCGACCGAAACTACAGGCGATCCTAAATATGCAAGTTATACCCGGAACAGACTAAAGTTTTTGGCAGACATTCATCCCTGGTTTGTTAAGCTCGAGGAAAAGAAGCCCGATGCAAAACATGCGATGCTGCGGGTGTTACATCCTCATGCACTCGACGATTGCGGGGCTATGTGCGCTGCCATGATTAAAACCCAACGTTATGGTTTTGATAACAATCAGGATCTTATGATTAAAAATTTTGTGGATTACATTAGTATAAAAGAATTCCGTTTTCCCGATGGCACCCTCGCCCGCAATCGCCCATTACCGAACTCACTCTGGCTCGACGATCTCTTTATGAGTGTTCCTGCTCTTGCTCAAATGGGGAAATATTCCGGCGAACAGAAATACTTCGACGATGCAGTAAAGCAAATACTTCAGTTTTCCGAACGCATGTTCAATTACGAAAAGGGCTTGTTTATGCATGGTTGGGTGATGGGTATGGACGAACATCCTCAGTTTCATTGGGCGCGTGCCAACGGCTGGGCTGTTATGACCATGGTCGAATTACTAGAAGTATTACCCGAAAACCATTCCGGCAGGGCGAAAGTATTGGACATCCTTCGCAAGCACATTCGTGGATTGGCCAATTATCAAACTGCAAAAGGGTTCTGGCACCAGTTAATTGATCGTAACGATTCATATCTCGAAACTTCTGCCACAGCAATTTATACCTATTCTATTGCGCGGGCAATAAACAGGGGATATGTTGATGCTGCTGTATATGGCCCAATGGTATGCCTGGCCTGGAATGCCGTTGCCAGTAAAGTGAATGAGAAGGGGCAGGTGGAAGGAACTTGTGTTGGAACAGGAATGGGCTTTGATCCGGCTTTTTACTATTACCGTCCAATTAACGTTTTTGCGGCACACGGATATGGCCCGGTACTTCTGGCGGGAGCTGAAATGATTCAATTGGTTAAAACCCATAAAATTGAAATAAACGACAGCGCTTTACAATTGTATAAATAATGGAACAGCTTAAAATAAAATCTATGAATACTATACAGACATCGGTCATCGCAATTTTGTTTTTTACCATTGGAACTGCCAATGCTCAAAACCTTCCATCGAAAAAGGAAGTAATGGATCAATTGGTGTTAACCAATGCATACTTCATGAACAAGTGGCCAGATCCGGGAATCCCTATTGTTACCAATAAAACCCGGGCAAGTAACATCTGGACAAGAGCAGTGTATTACGAAGGGTTGATGGCACTTTACAAACTTAACAGCGATAAGTCTTATTACGATTATGCAGTAAAGTGGGGCGAATCGCACAAATGGGGCTTGAACGGAGGCATTAGAACCAGAAATGCCGATAATCATTGTTGCGGTCAGACGTATATCGATCTTTACCTGATAGATAAAAAACCTGAATATATTAGTGATTTGAAAGCTTCTATCGATTCGATGATGAAGACTTCAAAAATCGACGATTGGAACTGGATTGATGCTTTCCAAATGGCCATGCCTGTGTTTGCTAAGTTGGGGGTGTTATACAATGATAATCGTTATTACGAACGAATGTTCGAAATGTATAATTACAGCAAAACAATTCAGGGTGGTAAAGGGCTGTTTAATCCTGCTGACAACCTGTGGTGGCGCGATAAGGATTTTGTTGCACCCTACAAAGAACCAAATGGCGAAGATTGTTACTGGTCACGCGGAAATGGTTGGGTAGTAGCTGCAATGGTGCGGGTATTGGAGATAATGCCCAAAAATGCTCCTCATCGGAAAGAGTATCAAAAAATGCTTGTTAAAATGCTCGAAGCATTGGTTCCCATTCAACGTGCCGATGGTTTCTGGAATGCAAGCCTTCACGATCCTAATAATTTTGGTGGCAAAGAACTTACGGGGACTGCTCTTTTTGTGTATGGCATGGCTTGGGGAATAAACAATGGCGTTATCAGTAGCAAAAAATATCTTCCCGTTATTGAAAAAGCCTGGAATGCCATGTCGAAAGAAGCAGTTCATACAAATGGTTTTCTTGGATTTGTGCAGGGTACCGGTAAACAACCATCCGAAGGTCAGCCTGTTACATACGATCATGTTCCTGATTTTGAGGATTATGGATTAGGATGTTTTCTGTTAGCAGGAAGTGAGGTCTATAAATTAAGTAAATAGGTTTTGAAGATGAAAAGCTATTTAGATTTTAAGCTCGAAAAGATTCTGTTAATCGGTTTGTTTCTGGTTCTGGGAATTATTAACGTAAATGCTACAATAATACCTGCCTGTCTTTTTCAAGATCATATGGTTTTACAGCAGGGGCAACTGGTTCCCGTATGGGGAACAGCCAATCCTGATGAACAGGTTATTGTTTCGATAGGAAAACAGGTACAATCTACATTAACCGGAAAAGACGGAAAATGGAGGGTAAACCTCGCACCGTTAACATCAGGCGGTCCGTTTGAAATGACTTTAAAAGGTGAAAATACCGTAATTCTCAAAGATATCTATGTGGGAGAAGTTTGGCTTTGTTCGGGCCAATCGAACATGGATATGACTGTTGCCCGCGAAGATCGCTATTGGGCAGGTGTTATCAACGAAAAAGAAGAGATTGCGGCAGCCAATTATCCGCAAATTAGGGTGTTTGATACCGATTTTACCCCTAAAGACGAACCCCAGACTTCAGTAAACGGAAAGTGGGAGAGGATATCTCCCGAAACTGTGGGGCATCTTTCGGCTACCGCCTATTTTTTTGCCCGCGATTTATACAACAAGTATAAAGTTCCCATTGGCCTGATTACAACTGCATACGGCGCCAGTACTGCCGAAGCCTGGATTAGTCAACCTGCCATTGAGGCACAAGGCGATTTGATTTTTTTGATCGATAATTACATCAGAAAGAAAGCGGCATATAATCCAGGTTATGAGGAGTTGCAGAAACTTCGCGACGACATGGAAAAGTGGAAAGTGGATGCGGCTAAAGCCAAAGCAGAAGGAAAAGATGAAGTTCGCGCACCCAAAAACCGGGATCCACGTGTAGATCAGCACAACCCATGTGTTTTGTACAATGGTATGGTTGCTCCACTAATACCCTATGCAATTAGGGGCGCCATCTGGTATCAGGGCGAATCGAATGGAAATACAGCAGGAATCTACGATAAAATTATGGAGACATTAATAAACGATTGGCGCACCCGTTGGGGGCAAGGCGAATTCCCTTTTCTTTATGTACAATTGGCAAATCACCAGCAACTGATTACCGATCCGGTAAAAGACGATCCTATGGTGCAGGTGCGCAATGCACAACTAAAAAATCTTTCGGTGGCGAATACCGGAATGGTGGTAGCAATCGACAATGCCGATCCCAACGATCCGGGAAACATTCATCCTAAAAATAAACAGGAGATAGGGAAACGATTGGCATTGATTGCGCGGGCAAAAGTTTACGGGGAAAGCATTCCGTATTCGGGACCAATATATAGTTACATGCTTCTGAATGGTAATAAAGTAAAGCTATCCTTTGATCACGCCGATGGAGGTCTGTTAACAAAGGGAGATAAGCTTACCGGCTTTGCCATCGCCGGGGCGGATAGAAAATTTGTTCATGCCCAGGCGATCATCGAAGGAAATAACGTGATAGTTAGCAGTTCCGAAGTTGAAAACCCAGTGGCAGTGCGTTATGGATGGGCAAAGAACCCACCGGTAAACCTGTTTAACAAAGCTGGTTTGCCGGCTTCGCCTTTTCGTACGGATAGTTGGTGATTTTTTAAGAAAGGAATGATTCTTTAACAGCTTTAGAGCTGAAGTTAGCTTTGATCCATACTAAGGTATATAGAAGTTGGGAACAATAGATATGCGGTTACGGTGCGTTATAGCTTATTCAGCCTCTATTATGTTAATGCTATTGATGAAACTGAAGCTGGCAGATCTTTAATTTTTGATTTCGTTTCTCGGCCGATACTGATTAATAATTAAACAATTGGAGGGGGAGCACGGTTAGGAAAGTCAAATTCAAAATACGGAAAGTAATTTGATTCGGAATTTTTCGGGTATTCAAGTATAGTAATTTCAGGGTAAAGCTTGAGTTTATGTTCGACTTTCTCAACAACATCAGTATATTAAAAAATTGGGTATTGTTAGCCCAAAAATTTTTCGAAT
>JAIFLU010000279.1 GCA_020048915.1 Bacteroidota bacterium
TGTCTGCTTTTAACCCCATAGCTATTGTTTCTATGGGTTACAAATATATGTAAAAGAACTTATTAAAAATTTAATCTATATAATGTCTAATAAAGCTACCTTTCTTTAAGGATATTTTGACATTTGATGGTAGTATCGTATTTCAAGAAAGAAGCGAAGATAATATAGTTTTTAACTGGAATACAAATTATTATAAAATAAAAGATTTATTTTTAGATGGGTGGATTTGTTCAGAGATACAAGGGGATGTAGCAAACCCTTTAGCATTAGATTCACTAATATTTAAAAAAATAAAGCTCAATAGCTAACATGGAATCATACGCCACTGTGGTTTATGTGGATAGGCGTGTTTTGCTCTCGCTTGCAAGCTTTCTGCACGAGTGATAAGTTCACGTCCACCGCATCCCCAGCATCGCATAGCCCCACCCACCCTTTATCCACATATTTTCATTTGACAATAAAAACAATTTTGGTATATAATTTAAATGCTAATTAGCATTTAAAAATTTAATCAAAAACTCGTTGCCCTTAAATGGGCCATCCGGTTTCGAACCGGAATGGAACGAACAACAGAGGTCTATCAATAAACTAACATAATTTTCTTATTTTACTTTATTTTCATCTTATGCTAGGTTAGTTGAAGGTTCTATGGATATTTGAGTGATCAAACTTCATATAACCTATTACCGTTCTTTTAAGAACGGTATACATCAGACCCGCTTGGTTCGTTCCGGCGGGTCTTATGTATTTTATGAATCAATATATAAAGGAATATTTGGATTGGAAGGGGACTTATGCTTCAAGAGCAAGCGTAAGTTATAGGATTTGGCTTGAGCGTTTTTTAGAAGTATGTGGTGATAAACCGATTGAGAAATACGATATTGGCGATTTTGTAAAGTATAAGCATTGGCTTGAAACCCGATTTAAAAGCTATACTCTACAATTTGCAACAATAGTGATTAAAAATTTCTTTCAGTATTATAAGAATCAAAACTATGCCTGTCGTCTTGTTCCTTCATTAATTAAACTACCCCGGATAACTGCAAAATCACACCGGGCAATTACTGAGGAGGAATTCAAAAAGATAGTTTCAACAATTCCACAAAATGAATTTATACCCCTGCGCAATACAGTTTTAATCCGAATGTTGTGGGATACAGGAGTACGAGTTTCTGAACTTTGTGACTTGGATTTAACCCAGATTGATGAAAACAGAAGATCTGCCATTATCTCAACCAAAAAGACAGGTAAAAATCGAATCATAGTCTGGTCGGAAGAAACTCATTATTACTTGATGAGATATATGCCAGTACGATTAGAACTTCACAACATTAACAAAGCAACAGCATTATTTGTTGGCTGGCATCACAACAAAGGTTGGAGTTCTCGACTTGCAACACGATCAGTTCAACGTGAAATAAAAGAATATGTAAATAGAGCAGGAATAAACGAACGGATTACACCACATAGTTTCCGTCATGGATGGGCACATAAGCGAAGGGATCAAAATGCACCTCTATCATTTATCCAAAGGGGATTAGGCCATCAGAATCCTGTGTCTACATTTATCTACGAACAATACAACGATCTTGAGTTTGAAAGGAACGCAAATTCTTACCTTAAAGCTGCTTAAAATGTTATCCACAGTAAGAAACCGAAAGGTATTTGCAATCTTAAAAGTGCTATGCTAAAATATATTCATAGCACTTTTAAAGATTCAAATAAGTCATAATATTTTATTTCATGTGTTAGGTGATTATTTAAAGGGAACCCGGTTCCTTATTAAAAACAGCCGTAGTGTCGCAAAAGACTGGTTATCGGACTTTTATTTGTTCGAAAATAAAAGTAAATCACTTTCTTATAGTTAAAAACACATCAAATATCTATATATGGGATGTGTTTTTTATTTGCCCATAGCGGCCTGTGGAGTTGCTGTGAAAATTCAAATGAATTTATTGGACAGCAGAATTGGTATTGCCATTTTTTGGACTTCCGTATTTCGGCGGAATGGAACGAACAATGTTAATTCAAGTTTCGCTAAGATAGCAACCCAACTCCCCAGACCGCTGTGTGTGCGCACATACAGTAGGGTCGTATTTATAAGCAAAGAAAAAAAACTCAATGAAAATATTTGATATATGCACTCAAAAGTGTTTTGAAAAAGATGGAGAGAAGAAAATAAAATGGTATAGAGCTGGAGTTATGAAAGAAACAGACAAGGGAACACGATATCTGCGTTTATTTCATCAGCCTCAAACCGATTTTTTCATTTTTGAAAAAGAGAAAGAATCTAAAACATCGTAGTGAAAATAAGTATTGTTAGGCGCAATGGACATTTTGATACTTCTTTTTAATTAAAAAAGAAAATGATGATGTGCTGTTGAAACGGGAAATAACCAGTGATCGTTATGTGCGTAAGCGGTTATTCTCATTTCAATAGCATGAGTAAAGAATTCAATTTATATGTTGAAGACTTTGACTTCAATAGATACTATATAGAATATAGCTTTTAGAAGTTACAGTATCAATTTTGTCCATTAAGCCTATTATTATCATAAGCTAACATTGGAAATATGATGCAAACAAGCACCACGCCTGTTCCCAATATATTTTTCGACAATTATCTCAAAGAGTTAAAGTCCGCAGAATTGAAGGTTTTCCTTGTAGTAATCAGACAAACTCTTGGATGGGCAGATAAATATGGAATACACGGGAGGAAAGAAATGGATTGGATTTCAAGGAGTCAGCTCCAGCAAAAAACCGGAAATTCAAATCGAGCTATTACTTCAGCGACCGATGTTCTTGTCAAAAGAAACCTTATTCAAGTCCTGGATATGAAAGGGAATATTTTAGATAATCCCGAAAAAAGACAAGGTAAAACAAAACTCTTTTACCGTCTATCTTCCAAGTTATTCACTTCTGTGGATATTGGAGTGGAAATCTCCCCAACTAATGCAAAATTTGCCGAGGACATAAGCAAAAAAGTAACAGCACTTGTGCAAAAAATGCGCATAACAAAAGAAACTCTACAAAACTAACCCTTACAAAATAATTATTATAAAATCAAAATGCTAATTAAAAAACACTATCCATTTACTTTAGCCCAACTTAAATACTTTGAAGATGAAATCAAAGAAGCAGAAGGAATTGAAAATTTGATGTTTAGAAAGGAAGCTTTGAAAATAGTGAAAAACATGACAATGATAGCAAAGCATAAAGACATAGAAGGGTACAAAGAAAAATACTTAACAGGAATATATGAGCCGCTACGTCCATATTATAAGACTGAAGTTCCCTATGTTTTTTGGAATAAATTACGGGAGAAGCTTAAAAGAAAATGAAACCACCATTGACTTATTACGGTGGTAAACAAATGTTATCTAAACTTATTATTTCCCTTATTCTCAAACACAATTTATACTGCGAACCTTTCTTTGGAGGGGGAGCGGTTTTCTTCAACAAAGAACCATCTCCTGTGGAAATAATCAACGACACCAACGGCGAACTTATCAACTTTTACAAGGTTGTCAAAACCCAATTCAGAAAATTGCAAAAAGAAATTAGCTACACGCTTCATAGCAGACAGTATCATCAGACTGCAAAAATAGTTATCGGTTATCCAGAACTGTTTGATGAAGTAAAACGTGCTTGGGCTATATGGGTACTTTCCAATCAAAGTTTCGGTTCCAAACTTGATGATGTTTGGGGATATGACTTTAAAAATAATACTTCTGCCAAACGGTTAAATAACAAAAGAGTATTATTCACCAAAGTATATGCTGGAAGACTTGAACAAACACAGATAGAATGCAGAGATGCCTTACAGGTGATTGAATCAGTTGATAACAAAGATTGTTTTTTCTATTGCGACCCGCCATATTATAATTCCCATATGGGACACTACAAAGGATACACAGAGAAGGATTTTGAAAGCTTGCTTCAGTTGCTGTCAAAGATCAAAGGGAAATTCCTTTTAAGTTCATATCCATCAGAACTCCTTGAAGAGTATGCAAAAAGGAATACTTGGTTTACAAAAAAAATAGAAATGCCTGTAACGATTCCCCTTAATAGAGAGGCCAAGCCAAAAATGAAAACAGAGGTACTAACAGCAAATTATAGGATATAAGAAGTCTGTTTGATGTTTATGGAAATAGGCATAAATATCTTGAAAATAAAGGATATTAACTAAAGTAAGTTATTTATAATGTGTGTGAATAACTCTATTGCATAATTATTTCTGATTTTATATAATCAGAATATGTTAAATGATGAAGATATAATAAAAATGACAAAAGCTTTTGGAGAAATTTTTGCAACAAAGCAAGAGTTTTATAGTTTAGAAGAAAAAAATCAGAAAAATTTTTCTGATCTCATTAATTCTATTGATAATTATGCAAAGAAAGCTGATATTTATTATCAAGAAATGATGATGTTTTCGGTAAAAGTAGATCGTCATGAAAAATGGCTTCAACAAATTGCCACTAGATTAGATTTAAAGTTAGATTACTAAAATTAATACTCCTAATTAGCAATAAGTAAAGACCATTTTAAGACAAAAAAGCGGAATGAAATAGTTTGCAATATTCTCATTGCAAACTATTTATCTTTTAGTTCAAACTTTAGAAATTCCTATTTCACAATTTAGGATATAAATATCCTAAATTGCTTTATTTTTTATTCGTTTTGGTTTAATTTTACTTTTAAAATTCTATAGTCCTTTATTTCAATACGTATTTTTTGTGATATTAAATAATGAGGTAAAATATGGAAGCAATGACTATTTCCGCAATAATTGGAGGCGTAGTAACCTACATCGGGAACCAATTAGCTAAAAATAATTCCATTTCAGAATTATTGACAAAATGTACTGACGGTACTGCCAAATGGTTAAAAAATCTTCTATTTAAAGAAGATGGGAATCCTAAAGAAGAATTGCAGAAGCTAAAAGATAAGCCGGATAGCGATGCAAAAAAAGAGGTTATACAATCAATGATGAAATCGCAAGAGGAAGATAACCCTGAGGTTAAGAACTATATTCTTGAAATTTACAAGAATATAAAACAAACAGCAGAAGGTGAAAAAATCTTTAATATTATTACAGATAGTGAAAATGTAGTTACTGGTACCAACACTGCTGGCGGGAATTTCGTTGTAGGTAATCATAATAAATTATAATAAATGGATATTTTGCATGGCACGAATATTATTGGGGAAAAAGCACAAGTAACTGCTGGTGGAAGTGTTGTTCTTGGTAATAATGTTATCATTATTAACCTTTTTGAAGCTGCTAAATATAAAGAACTAGAAAAGCAATTAAAAGATTTGAATGATCGTTTCATTACGGAACAAAAAAATATTACAAAATATCCTGATGATGAATATTTTAAACAACAAGTGCTTAATATATCCGAACAACAAAATGAGACAAAAGCAAAAATTGATATTTTAAAAAAAGAGGTGCTAAATCTCGCCGAAGATTTTGCAAGAATTCCTATTAATTCTGAACGGATTAAATTAGCTAAGGAGTATTTTGGGTTAGGAGAGTTTGATAAAGCAAGAGCTATTCTAGATGCAGAAACTATGGTTTCTGAGCTTAATTATTTGAAAAAAGAACAGAAAATCTTAATTGAAAGAACTATTCAAAACAAGCAGAGCTTGGAGGTAAAGAGTGATGAATTTATGATATTGGCTCGTTTAACTTCCATTGATTTCTCCCTTGCAAATCATTTTGAAAAATCAAAAGAGTTTTTTTTACTGTCTATTTCAGCATCCAGAAATATTAATAATATTTTTGATTATGCAACCTTTTTAAAAGAGAATAATCAATACACTGACGCATACGCACTAATTCCAGAAATTTTTGAATCCCACAAAGAGACTGAAAAAAATCTAGAACGAACTGTTTTTATTATTTGGGAAGTGAAAATTTTAAATTTAAAAGGATTTCTTGAAATGACCCAGGCACTTTATACAGAGGCAGACGCAACTTATAGATTGGCTCTTGTGAAATGCAGAAATGTTGTTAAAACAATACCAGAAGAAATTACTCCCATATTAATCAATTTATTGAATAATTTGGGGTCATTGTGCCTACAAATGAAAAATTATTTGGATGCTCGATCACTTACTAACGAATCAATGCGGACATTTGAAAAAATTAATAATCCAAATATTGATTTGCAATTTGAATATGGCAGAGGCGCAAGAATTTCCGCACATGCATATAAAAATATTTTTTATTTATATGTGCATGAAACTCTTAATAATAAAAGCAGTGCTTGGTCAGCTTCAGAAACGGGAAGTGGAATTGTTAGTGAAAGTCTTTTCCGTAAAAGTATGAAAACGATTAAAGAAATTAGCAATATCAATCCAGATAAGTACTTGCTAGAATACGTTAAGTGTTTAATAGATCAGGCGAATAATTTAAATAATGGACATATTGAAACTGAAGAACAAATTACTGAAATAGACAGAATATATTCAGAAGCTATTACCATCTGTCGCGAACAAGGCATAAAAAACCCAGAAGTCTATTTACCTACTTTGAGTGGATGCCTTGAATCATATGGTGGTTATTTGAATCAACTTTATTCAGCTTTCAATAAAGTCATGAAAAACAAAAGTAAGGAGGCAAAAGAAGCTTTAAGCAAAATGAAACATGAACTTAAAAAAAATGCTGAAGAAGCAATTAAGATTGCTGAAACGTTGTACACACATAATCCAAAAACCTATTTACCAATTTTGGCTAGGAAACAATTCAATTTAGCTGTGGTTTATAATCAAATAGATGAAATTGATAAATCAATAGAGTACTATCAAAAATCTTATGGGGCTTATAAAATATTGAGGACTCAAGATTTTGAAATGTATTTCGAAGATTCTGCTAATGTCATAGATCATTTAGGCACCTTGTACTTGTTAAATAACAGGTTTATTGAGGCTGAACAAGCATTTATGGAATTACATAATGATTTATTAAGTTTAGTGAAGTCAGGTAAATTATTGTTTATGTCAGGAATAGCAAAAAATTTATCCATGCTAAGCAAGATGTTTAAAGATGACATGAGTGATAAGGACAAATCGCTATCCTATGCTAATCAAACAATTCAATATCTTGACTCTTTAGAGAATCATATTAAACTCAATGAAGATATGATAAGTATTCGAAACAAAACATTAGGTATAATTTCATATTGGAAAAAAAGCGATGGTATATTTAATAAAATAAAACGATTAATATCATGAAGAATTATCTATAGCATGTAATTGACATTAAGATAGATATTGTAAATTACAATAATTTAATATAAGGTTTAAGTATTATTGATTTTAAAAATGAATCTGACAACTACTTGTATCAGACCTATGCATCACCCTAAATCGGTGCCGATTGTTATTATTTTGAATTAAATAAAAAGACTAAAATATGGATGTTGACAGGAAAATTGTACCTGCTATACTAAAGGCACTAGATCTGAAAAGGACGTTTCGTACGTCCTTTTCTTTTTGCCTATTTCATTTATTCCCAAGAAATTCAATCTGATTCTTCAACATACGAATTTCAATAAACTTAGCCCCTAAGTGTCGTTTTACTTCTCTTGCGGTTTTTGAGCTACGGGCAAGCACATAGACTTCTTTATTCTTTTTTTCAAGGTGTTTGTATAGAGGAAGAAAGTCACCATCACCGGAAAGCACAATAGCTCGATCAAATGTATCTATATTTGCCATTGCTTCAACAGTGAGATCCACATCACAGTTTGCCTTTCTTTGAGGAATACTGAATTCTTTTTTACTATCATAACGCTTCACAGGTTTGAGAAGTAGTTTATATCCGAAGGATTCTAACTTGCGATAAAATTTAGCTTGCTGAATAAATTTTCTTATCAAATTAAGCTGTACGACCGAAAGGTTATGAGAATTTAAAAGGTTTTCAAAATGTGTAATATACTTATCAAGATTCACAGTCTCATTTCCAGAGTAGTCATGAAAATATTCTTTGTTTGGTAGAATACCAATATTAGTGTCGATACCTCCGAAATAGAATACATTGACAGCTGAATATTTTGCTTCAAGATATTTTTTTAGTCGATTATAATCAATTCTCCATCCATATTCAATATCGAAGCCATAGAAAAGATTTGATGCATCAATTAAGATGTAAGTACGCATCGTTTGATTATAACCTTTTCAAAAAATGAAATCAACAAAAACTGATGACTATAATAAACAAGTCTATATAATAACAGATATCTGACCTGAACGGCATCCTAAATGGGTGGCGTTCGTTGTTTCAGAAATATTAAAAGCCGTCACTCGTGACGGCTTTTATATTATTGCGTAATCAACTTTTTAAGCAAAGTAATTACTTCATCCATGTTATCCATGCTGTCAATAATAATTGTGCAACTTGGACCATTCCAAAACTTCTGCACCTTTTCTGTGAGAGTTTTTACCTCATGATGTTTGATCTCATCTTTGGTATCTTTTTCCGGATTCATCACAACAAGGGATATCCGCTTTTTACTGATATGGAAAAAAGCAAGGTTCCGGGTTTTACGCATGGAGATGTAATACTGTTTGGGATTGAATTCGATGCTTTTATCTTCTTTCAGTAAGTCAGCTTTGATTTTCACATAAACACTCTGAATTATTTCAGAAGTATTTTCCAGATGATCAGCTTCTGTTGATTTTTCATGCTTAATGATTCCGCCTTTTCCAGACATTTCATTTGCTTTAAAATCAATATCTTCAAAAGCAGGTGTGATAGTACAAAACAATTCACCGTTATCAGTGTACTTCTTAAGCAGAATTGGTCTTACAAACTTGCCCCAATAATTGGAATAAGCCATAGTGATTTCAATTAGCTCAGGCCTTTCCTGATCGGTTAATAGTAATATAAATGGCTTATTGATTAACAACACCTTAAAATATTCAGCAATATCCTCACCTGCAATAGGGTTTAACTCATCTTTAAGCGGTACATTTTCAATTATTATATCTAATAATAACTCAACTACCTTGCTCTGGTAATCTCGGGAATTAAGAATGCTAAAAAGCCTCGTTATTCGTACAAAAAGATCCCAAAAATTCTGTTTTGAAAGCGTAATATCCACAAAATAAAGCTTATGTTTTTCCGCCTCTCGAAAGTCAAGCAATAAATAACATTCGAATAAACTTTTGGTTGCATCAATCAATATTGCATTTTTCCCAAAAAGCATTTTACTGTTACTTACAATAAGCTCATTAAATTCTTTTTCAGATTTGAATTTCTGTTCAACTGGTACA
>JAIFLU010000297.1 GCA_020048915.1 Bacteroidota bacterium
CTATTTCATTGTTGAAACTGACAATTCTGAAGACTATTTACCTAATGAAAGAGTTTACCCTTGTGGATATGCAACATTGGTTTTTCATTATGGTTCTCCATCAATATTCCAGAAAAAGGATTCAATCAAAAACATTGAACCAAATTTAGTTATATGTGGTCAACAAACCAGCTATTATGACTTGTCATTATCTGGTAAGACAGGCATGATTCTTATAGTATTCAAACCGCATGGAGTAAAATCTTTTTTCAATTTCCCAATTACTGAATTACTAAATGAAAACCTTTCGCTTCATGACTTGCTTAATAATGAAGTTATTGAATTAGAAGACAAATTGTTTAACTCTCCGAATAATATACTAAGAATTACTCTATTAGAAAACTTTCTTATTAAAAGACTAATTCAAAATAATGAATTTAAACGAGTTGAACATGCCATAAAAATAATTGAGAATTCCAAAGGACAAATTAAGACTCAAAATATTGCCCATGAGGTTTGTTTGGGAATAAAACAATTGGAAAGGACTTTTTCAAAATATGTTGGTATTAATCCCAAAAAGTATGCAAGCATTGTTCGGTTTCAAAATGTCATACAAATGAGAAGAATGCATAAAAACTCAAGTATGTTTCAATTAGCTTTTGATAATGGGTATTACGACCATGCTCATTTTATACATGATTTTAAAAGTTATACAGGACTTTCTCCAAAAGAATTTTTTATCGATTTCAAATAAAGACCATTTTTTACAATCTTTTAATATGCACATACTATTATTTTTGCAATAAAACGGAAAGTATGAATAAATTGGAATTAAAACATAAAGAAATAATTGACTTTTGTATAGCAAATACAGACGATTCGATTATTAAAAAATATTCGAGATACTTTAAAGAAGGTTATAATGGATATGGCATTGATTCGAAAATTCTCGAATCGCAAAAAACTAAATGGTTGGATGTATGGAAAAATGAAATGACTATTAATGATTACTTAAATCTGGGCGATTTGCTCATTGCCACAGGTAAATTAGAAGAAGCAAGTTTTGCTACCCAGTTTATAGCATCAAAAAAAGATGAATTCTCAATTGAAACATTTGATAGCGTTGGGAAGTGGCTGGAAAATGGAATTCAAAACTGGGCAACTACTGATGTATTGTGTATGTTGGTTTTACCCGAGTTTATTTACAACAAAATAGTTGAACCCAACGATTTTATAAATTGGACAAAATCTGAATCTAAATGGAAACGAAGAGCAGTTCCAGTAACTTTTTATGAAGTGATTAAAAAAGGCCATAGTCCTGAATCCATTTTATCTGTGATTGAGAAATTGATGGAGGATACAGAGGAAGATGTTCAAAAAGGGTTAGGTACGCTTCTAAGAGAAATTTGGAAAAAACAACCTGAAATAGCAGAAGGGTTCCTGTTAAAATGGAAAGATAAATGTGGACGGAAAATAATTCAGTATGCGACAGAAAAAATGAATAAGGACAGTAAAGCAAAATTTCAAAAGACAAAAAAATAGTAACAATGGAGCAAATAAATAGTAACATGATTTCCTATTGTGGATTTTACTGCGATGCATGTCCAAAATATACAAAAGGACAATGTGAAGGTTGCAAAGGCGATACTCCAAAATGTGCCGTTGGATACAAATCCTGTCTGGTAAGATCGTGCTGCATTGAGAATGGCTTTAGTTCTTGCGCAAACTGTAATAAATTTGAATCAGTGAAGGATTGTAAATTATATAATCCATTTATGATACGATTTGGACAATTTATTACGCAGACAAATCGGAGATTAGGGATTGAGATGATAAAGGAAAAAGGGGAAGCCGAATTTGTAAAATACATGATTGATAAAAATTGGGTGACGATTAAGACTGGAAAACAATAATGCACAGCACACAACATTTAGATCATAATCCATGCAGATTTCATTGGTTTGAGAGCGCTTGTAGCTCATAAAAAAAGTCAACGTAAACTGATAGGAAATCGCCCGCAATCCCTTATTGGCCATATTGTCAACCGTTAGCAAGTATTAAAACCCAATAAACCCAATAAACCCATAATAACAGAAAATGGAAGAAAATAAAAACAAAAATTCGCTAAAAAAAATTTTAGACAGATTACAGGAAGATTCGTGGCAATTAGAACTGCTAGTATCTGGTTTTACAATTTTCGGATTATTTTATGCCCTCGATCCTGTAGGAGACGCCTTTAAAAAAGCACTTTATGAAGGCAATATACTTAAAGATTTATATCAGGCAGTATATGTAGCAATCTTAATTTTATTTTTTAATTTAATTATACATGTAATTTTACGCAGCCTCTGGATTGGAGCTTTGGGGGTGCGTTATATATCTGGCGAAGTTGACATTTCGAAACTGAATTATACTGAACGATTTGCGAATTATCTGAATAAAAAAATTGGTTCCTTTGATCACTATATCGAAAACCTCGAAAAACTTTGCAGTGTCATTTTTGCTATTTCCTTTTTGCTCATATTCTATTTTTTTGCAATTATCCTTTTGCAATATTTAATAAATTTTGTTGATTCTTTCACTTCAGATGACGGATCAATATTGCTCCTGGTTCTTCGATATACATTAATTATTCTATTACTCGTAGGTGCCGTTCTTACATTTTTCGATTACTTAACCCTGGGGCTACTTAAAAAGAATAAATGGGTAGCATTACTGTATTTCCCTTTTTATTGGGTATTCAGTTATTTAACCTTATCGTTTTTGTACAGACCTTTATTCTATAATCTTATAGACAACAAGTTTGGAAGAAGAATAAGTTTTATGTTATTGCCTTTTTATCTTTCCGTTCTGTTTATCAGTAATATGTATAAAGAACAATCCGGGTTCATTAGTTATAATTCTGTAACATCGAACGCTATTAGAGCGAATAGCCGAAATTATGAAAATTTAGTAGAAAAAAACGGTTTGTTTATTTCTGTCCTTACTATACAATCTAAAGTAATTACAGATCCTTATATTAAAGTAAAGATACCTCTCTCGGATGCAATTGAAGACCGTATTTTGGAGTTTAATGAAAGTCTGAAACCCTACCAGGACAAACACCTCTATAAATCCTATATGGATATATTTGGGAAAAGTATTGTATCTACATTTAAAGGAAATACAGACAGTTTACATCTTGAATTCCTGAAAACTTTTGAAAAAATATATACCATTAAAATAGATTCTATACCTTATAAAACGGAATTTGTAATTGTTAATGAGGATGATAGTAAGAATCGCGTAATTGGTTTTGAAACCTATATCGGAACAACTTCTTTGGCCGAAGGGAAACATATACTGGTTTTTTCCAGATATAAACATCCGGATACCGACTCAGTTATTACTATGAAGGAAATTCCATTTTGGTATTACAAAGAATAAAATAACACTTGCCAACGTCATATAAATTCTATTCAGGTGGAATTGCCGATATTAAAGAGCTGTCAACTAATTTAGCGATTTACCAAAGTTGTATTGAATTAATACCGAAGGAATTTTTGCTATTTCTTTGCCCTGACGATGAAAATTGCCTTAAACTACTCAAAAAAAATACCTCTTGTAACTAGTCGCTACTTTCTGGCCATTGATCCGTTCCTACAGGTTATATGTCTTCTCGCCTTTTTTTCAATCTCAAAATGTAGTTATTTGTATAGGTTTTTACTTGTAGTTACATTTAATCGCTACTAAAAATAACGTATCTTTAATTGTATAAATGCATGATAAAGAGCTGACTTAAATTTAAGTTCCCGTTGTCAGATATATAGTCAGAAAAACAGTACACATTTTATAACTACTAAATCAATATCAAATGAAGCACACACACAAGTTTTTGGGCCTTCGTTATACGATACTTATCGTATTGGTCCTTGGTATAGCATGCAGTTGTGGTAATAAATGGACCGAAGTAACAACCGATACTACTTCTACTGTAGTAAATAAAGGAGGTCAAACGCTTCAATACTCCACCACTTCGGGAGTGAAAATACTTACGGTTGACCGGTTTGCGTTCAAAGACCTGAACAAGAACGGGAAACTCGATAAATACGAAGACTGGCGATTAACCTCCGATGAGCGCGCCAAAGACCTTGCCTCGCAAATGAGCATCGAACAAATTGCCGGTTTGATGTTGTACAGCGGACATCAGTCTATTCCATCCGCAGGTGGCGGACCATTTGGGAATAGTACATACCATGGTAAAAGCTTTGCCGAAAGCGGTGCTAAACCTTATGAGCTTACCGATCAGCAAATTAAATTTCTGAAAGAAGACAACCTCAGGCATGTCCTCGTAACAATGGTAGAAAGTCCCGAAGTTGCTGCCAAATGGAATAACAATGTTCAGGCGTTGGTGGAAGGTATTGGGTTTGGGATTCCGGCCAATAACAGCTCCGACCCTCGTCATGGAACTTCTGTCAGCGCAGAATACAATGCAGGTGCAGGTGGGAAAATATCGATGTGGCCAGGTTCTTTAGGATTGGCCGCAACATTCGACCCTGAAATTGTAAAACAGTTTGGCCAGATTGCTTCTAAAGAATATCGCGCATTAGGAATCGCTACAGCCCTTTCGCCACAGATTGATTTAGCTACTGAGCCCAGATGGAACAGGGCGAGCGGCACTTTTGGAGAAGATCCTATGTTGGGTACCGATATGGCCCGTGCTTATGTCGATGGGTTTCAAACTTCCGAAGGCAGCGATGAAATTAGCAACGGTTGGGGATATACCAGCGTAAATGCCATGGTAAAACATTGGCCGGGTGGTGGACCGGAAGAAGGGGGCCGCGATGCGCATTTCGATTATGGAAAATTTGCTGTTTACCCGGGGAATAATATGAAGGATCACCTGATGCCTTTCACCGAAGGGGCTTTCAAACTTAGCGGAAAAACCGGAATGGCTGCAGCAGTGATGCCTTATTATACCATTTCGTTTAATCAGGACACCGTGAATAAAGAAAATGTTGGAAATGCGTATAGCAAGTATTTAATCACCGACCTGCTGCGTGGAAAATATGGATACGACGGCGTAGTTTGTACCGATTGGATGATAACTGCCGATGTTCCCAGTGTAGACATGTTTGCCGGAAAATGCTGGGGGGTTGAAACCCTTTCGGTAGTTGACAGGCATTATAAAATAATTATGGCCGGGGTAGACCAGTTCGGCGGGAATAATCAATCGGGACCGGTTATCGAAGCATATAAAATTGGAGTAAAGGAACACGGAGAAAAAGCAATGCGTGAGCGTTTTGAAAAATCGGCGGTTCGCCTTCTTAGGAACATCTTTCGGGTAGGCCTTTTCGAAAATCCCTACCTGGACGTTACAAAAACTATTGCTACCGTTGGTAAATCGGAGTTTATGACCGCAGGTTACGATGCTCAGGTAAAATCTATTGTCATGCTAAAAAACAAAGGGAATGTTTTGCCAGTAAATAAAACGAAAATGGTATATGTTCCCAAACGCACCATTCCTTCGCGAATTGATTGGTTTGGGAATAAGACACCCGAAAGAACGGAAGATCCGGTTAAGATTGAGATTATAAAAAAATATTTTAATGTTACGGACGATCCGAAGCTGGCTGATTTTGCCATCTGTTTTATTCAAAACCCATCACCCGGAACTGGTTATAGTAAAGAAGATGCTGTTAAGGGTGGCAATGGATATGTTCCTGTCAGTTTGCAATATGGCCCTTATAAAGCTGAATTTGCGCGCGATCCAAGTATTGCCGGAGGCGATATATTTGAGAAATTCACCAACCGCACGTTCAAAGGGAAAACCGTTACCACTTCTAATGCACCCGATTTAAAAATGGTTATCGACACAAAAAAAGCTATGGCTGGCAAACCTGTAATTGTATCGCTCGACATGACCAATCCGATGGTTTTTAGTGAACTTGAAAAAGAAGCCGATGCAATTGTTGTCGGTTTTGGGGTGCAGGCACAAGCCATTTTTGATATTATTACCGGTGTTAAAGAACCTTCTGGATTACTGCCACTCCAGATGCCTGCAAATATGAAAACCGTGGAAGAACAAAAAGAAGACGTGCCACGCGATATGAAATGTTATACCGATTCGGAAGGTAATACCTATGATTTTGGTTTTGGCTTAAACTGGAAAGGGGTAATCAGCGATGTAAGGACTGAAAAATATAGAGCCTTCATTAAAAGATAGTTTCCTGCTTTCATTTATAAAATCAAGAAATAGTTTGGATTTTGGCGCAAAGAATAATGTAACAATTTTCTTTGCGCCATTCTTTATTTATAAAGTACCCGGGGATTGAAACCCCCAATCACTTCAATATTTTACTACCATTCCAGATAGAACAATAGTTATTCCGTATTCTTGCTGGCCGAATTTCAGAGGAAAAAGAGGAAATAGACCAATAGCCCATTAACTGTTGCAATAATATTTCACCATATAAAGACAAATCCACCTTCCCACATATTAAAAACCCATTTTAATGTACTGATTTTTACCCTTTATGTAAAATTGATTGACATTTGAACTCTATTATTATAATTTTAAATTACTAAAGTATAAAAGGCAGTTTCTTTTTTATACAAAACCAAATTATCAATTTCACGGCTATCCCAATTTACTGTATTTCTTTTACCTAAATAAACTCAAAGCTTATGAAACAATTAAACATGGCATTCGTGTTTCTGTTTTTTTCTTCGCTGAGTTGTGCCCAAAGTTTATCACCTAAAGTTTATGCAAGTTCCGGTGGTTTCTTTATCCAGTCAAATGGTGCTCTAAGCTGGACACTCGGCGAAGTGGAATCTTCTTCCTATGTTAAAACTACTGTAACACTAACACAGGGTTTTCAACAGCACTTTCTCCTAAATACCTCCGAAAATGAGGTTATTGATAATTCCGAAATAAGGATATTTCCCAATCCATTTCTGGAATTCGTTTTTATCGAAACAGATAATATTTCGGAAACCTATATCTCTGAAATTTTCAATAACACAGGAATTAAGCTGATATCGCAGGAATTCGACAAAGAAAGAAGCATCCTAAAAACCGATCAGCTTTCGGCAGGTATTTACCTGTTAAAAATAACCAATAAAAAAAGCCAAGTGCTTAAAACCCTAAAAATCGTTAAACTTTAAACCCTTTGGATTATGAAAAAAATATCTTTACTATTTGCAATAGTCCTGGCAGTTTCTATTCTTAGTGCTCAAACTCCCCAAGGTATAAAATACCAGGCTGTAGTTCGCGATAATGCAGGCAATGTAATAACTAACCACAATGTGAGCTTCCGAATCAGCATTTTGCAAGGTTCCGAAGCTGGTGCCGCTATTTATGTTGAAACCTATTCCCCCGTGCCGCAAACAAACCAGTTTGGCCTGGTAAACCTCAATATTGGTAAGGGTGTTGCCTCAACCGGTGTTTTTGCAAGTATTAACTGGGGAGCTGATGACTATTTTTTGAAGATTGAAATAGATACCAATGGCGGTTCTACCTTCACCCATATGGGTACTTCACAATTACTTTCGGTACCATATGCGCTCTACGCTGAAAAAGCGGCAAATGCTAAAGAATACGTCGCTGGTACAGGAATCTCAATCGCTAGTACTACCATTACCAATGCTGCACCTGATCAAACAGTTTCCTTAACAGGCGGTGGTGCAACATCAATTAGCGGAACTTATCCAAATTTTACAATTACTACCCCAGCCGGAGGAGTTCCTAAGAGTATTGCCGATGCTGATAATAATACCAAAGTAACCACCGAGAATGCTGCAAACGAAAACTATATCCGCTTTTTTACTAATGGTGGGGAAAGATTAAGAATCACGCCAACCGGAAAACTTGAAACAACAGCTAACAGCATTTACTTAGGAAATGGTGCAGGGAAAAATAATACGGCTACCTATAATGTAATAATCGGCGACAGCGCCGCAGCTAAATCAACCGGAATGTCAAGTTCCGTGGCTATTGGTTACAGAGCACTTTATGCCAATTCATCGGGTGATTATAACGCTGCTATCGGAGCATTGACACTGACAGATAATACATCTGGTTCTTATAACTCTGCTATTGGGAGAGGTGCATTATCATCCAATACAACCGGAAAGCATAATCAGGCGCTGGGGTATTATTCTCTTGCCAACAATACAACCGGGAATAGCAATATTGGAATTGGATATCAGGCGCTTTATAAAAATACCACAAGCAGTAATTGCATCGCAATAGGCGAATATTCATTATATAATCAACTGGGGTTTACCGGTACCGATACCTTAAATAATATTGCCATTGGTAATTATGCATTATACTCGAACCTTCCCTCCTCAAATTCTGATGGCCGAAATAACCTTGCCCTGGGACATTATACTTTGCGTAATAATACCACGGGGTTTGCAAACACCGGTTTAGGATCCATGTCGTTAAGGTATAATAGTACCGGCGATTATAATACAGCTGTTGGAACCTATTCTATGTACAGTAATTCTACAGGTTCGTTTAATGCTGCTTTAGGAAGAAGAGCGGGAGAAACTAATAATGGCAATTACAATGTTTTTGTTGGATATAATGCCGGTGATAATAATACTACCGGAAGCTCCAATACCTTTGTAGGAGCTAGTGCATCAGGAGCAGCTACATTAACCAATGCGATGGCTCTTGGTTATTCTGCAAATGTTAACGCCAGTAACAAAGTAGTAATTGGCAATGCCTCAGTAACATCAATTGGTGGCTATGCTCCATGGACTGATTATTCTGATATTCGTATGAAAGAAAATGTGGTTTACCGAACCGATCTGGGATTGGATTTTATAATGAAATTAAAGCCTGCATCCTATAACTATATAAGTGACCAGAACAAAAACCGCCGCGATGGATTAATAGCCCAGGATGTTGAAAAGTCGTTAAAAGAACTGGGGCTGCAATTTAGCGGATTAGTAATAGATGAAGATACCCAAAAAACCGAAAGCCTCGCATACGGTCAGTTTGTTGTTCCATTAATTAATGCCGTTCAGGAACTTTACAAACAAAACCAGGATTTAAAAAAGGAAATTGATGATCTTAAAATGAAAAGAAAATGAAATTGGTGAAGGTTTATTTTATTTCAAAGCTTCTTCCTATTGCATAAAGCTCTTTTTGGTAAGTGATACATAGGTTAAACTTTGATCCTTTTTTAAATCTTTTCAATAATTAAAAAAAAAATCTTACAAAGCCTGGTTAAAAAATAGCCAGGCTTTAATATTTCATACGT
>JAIFLU010000190.1 GCA_020048915.1 Bacteroidota bacterium
ATTTTCCAATTATTCTAGATTTTTGATATATTCTTTCAAAAGCTCCTCTTCTCACTTCAAGACTGGTGTGTCTTATTCCAGAAATAAAAGTAAATGGTTTTGAATTCATTTCCAAATGGTTATTTTGCTTTATATTTTAATGCAGCTCATTGAGCTGCATTAAAATGAAGGCTTAGAGAAGGCCTTCATCAGCAAAGCTTAGATAAGTATTATCCGGAGTTAGGATTAAATGATCGAGTAGATTGATATCCAATAGCGCTCCTGCCTCTTTAATCTTTCGGGTGATCTGGATATCATTTTCGGAGGGTTTAGTGTTCCCCGATGGGTGATTATGACAAACAATAATATAACTGGCATTGCCCTTTAAAGCGTATTGCATTATCATGCGAACATCTACCACGGTACCCGTTAGGCCCCCCTGGGAGATTGTGGTGATGCCGAGAACTTTGTTTGCCCGGTTTAGGAGCATTAAACGAAAACTCTCGCAATGTTCAAACGAATGGTCCCAGGTATCCTTGAAAATTTTATACACTTCAGCGGAAGTACTGATCTTTGGACGATCTGCCGGTTTCACACGATTCTTGTAAACAAGGGCAACTTCAGATACGATTGAAAAGTTTAATGCGGTTTGGAAAGATGAAGTTTTCATAAGCTTAAAATTTAGGTTAATAATTTTTTGCCTATGACCTCACCCTAATGTGCGGAATAAATGCAAGGAGGAACGGAATAAATAGCGACCCTTAAGAAGCGGCTTTATGCCGTAGTTCCTTGCAATGTTTCTGCTCAGTGGGGTAACTTTGCAAAAAACATTAGTAACCTATATAAAAAGTAGGGGGTGTTTAATTCTAAATTTGATAATTGTCCTTTTCAATTATACCAATGAAAATCAAATATTACTTTTCAACTTGAGAGATTCTTATCTTGGTTTTCTGGTCAAATTATATAATTTCTAGTATTTTAGCATTTATTTACGCATTATGAATGAAGAATCAAGCATTGATCTTAATCGTCTGGAACGAATAGGAAAAACAGCAATAGCCTATTATAATCAAGCACCGTTTAATCCTTCTCATTCAGATTTCATCCAATGGATTGAAAGCCTAAGAGAACCCATGAAATCTGACTTTCAGAAACAAGGATTAGATAAATGCAAAGGGATTCTAAATTTTAAACGGTTTATCCTTGAACTAAAGGATTATGGAATGACAGACTATATGAGAGATAACCTATCAAAGGAAGATTTTGAATTTTGGAATTCGCCTGAATAAATTGAAGGTTCTATTAGTAAATTAGTCATGTTGGCGAGTAATAAAAAAAGGCCGGGTCATCCCGACCAGGCCTTTTACTAACCAACAAATCCAAATTGATTTTGAATTTAGACAGTAAAGCTAACAAAAACCGATTGAAATTTCCAAATAATTTAGTTATTTGTTTGTTTTTCTGAGATTTGAATAAATGTGCCGTAAGAAAGCTGTGGGAAAAGAAAAGTTTTAAAATGCCCTGAACTATGGCAGGATGTGCGTAAGCATCAGGGCGTTTTAAGTCTTTTCGGCCAAAAAGAAAAGTGGTTTGGGGTTTGAAGCGAACCTCGGAATCATTGTCAGGCACGCAACAAACGATTCCGTAAAAGTGAAGCGAAATCCCCAAACGGCTTTTGAGCGTGGGGAATATTTATTACTCTACTAAAGGGGTGGAGGGGAATATTATTTATTAAATTGCCCTTGAATATAGGAATATGAAAACTTCAATCATCATCTTGCTATTAACCCTTTTTCTGGTTCCGGTGGATTATTCCGGAAAAATTATCCATGTTATGGATGGGGACACTTTTGTTCTGCAAACTTCTGAAGGTAGTTTTAAGGTGAGGATGGATGGAATTGATGCACCGGAAAAGGACCAGCCTTTTGGCGATGAATCGAAAAAATTTATGGATAAATACCTGTACAAAGAGTGCCTTGTAACGGTTAAGGGTTATGATAAATATCAAAGGGCGTTAGGGGTGCTGTTCGTAGATGGAATAAATATTAACCTTCTTTCTGTCCAGGAAGGGTTTTCGTGGCACTATAAAAAATACTCTACCGACAAAGCGTTATCGGATGCGGAAATATCCGCAAGCAAGGAAAAAAAAGGGCTTTGGGTGTATCCGGATGTAATGCCCCCTTGGGATTGGAGGCATAGAAAATAGCATATCCTTGCGTATATTAAAGAGGTTGTTTAAAATTCATTTTTAAACCCCCAAATGAAAAGATTTGTTTGGGAAATCATTGGGATGTTTCTTATTCTCTCCCAAGTTTGTTCTTTATGGCATCAATTTCCCGCATTAAGTCCAATACTTTATTATTTAAATTATCATTGGAGTTTCCAGCCTCAGGAATTTCAGAACTAATAAAATTAACAAACCTCCAAACTTCCCTAATATCGGGCACAGGAACATCAAAGTGTTTGTAGAAGGAATTCAACGAATACAACCTTAATATACCCTCATCCTGAATAAGGTTATCAACGATTTTGAATACAATGCCATCATCCAAGGTGAGTATTAGGTGTGGCTTTCCTGATTGAATCGTGTGCCAGTCCTGAACAAACTCGCCTATTATCCACGAGCCTTCAGGAATTGGTAACATAGAGTCACCTGATATTTGGAAGGATCGAAACTTCTTGTTTTTAGACAAAAACGGAAGTTGAAACCTCGGAAGCTCACTAATATATTCCGGGTCTGCATACCCGGCAGTGTAACCAGCTTTTGCTTTTGCGGGTACTAATTCTATATTTTCGTTCTCCTGAGCATCTGTTGTCTTTGAAATGACCCGTAAATGAGTGCCCCGGATATAAACATCGTTTCCTCTTGTCAACTCGGAAAGCTGAAATTCAGAAAGGTTCGTTAAGTCCACTCTCAAAAGCGTATCTATCGAAATATGAAAATAATTGGATAGGTTTATCAACCCTTCAATGCTTGGAAATGCATTTCCTATTTCTATACCGGTATAAGTAGACCTATTTATTTTGATTGCCGTTGCTACATCGTCCTGTGTCCTTTTCTTCCTTTTCCTCAGTAACAGGATGTTTGATGCTAAAAAAACTTCCATTGCCTTTTGTTTTTTGATTTTTTTATACAATCCAAAGCGAATTTATGGATAAATGTTTATATTATCAACATGAATAATGTTGACATTATCAACATTTATAATTTATTATTAACAGTGGGGAGGATATGGAAACTAATGATAGAAAAGACATTGTTCATTTGGACCTTGACACTTTCTTCGTTTCTGTGGAACGGTTGGAGAATAAAAGTTTTATTGGGAAACCTATACTTATAGGAGGGACATCGGGTAGGGGAGTTGTGGCCAGTTGCAGCTACGAATCCCGAAAGTATGGAGTACGGTCTGCAATGCCTATGCAACGGGCATTGATGTTATGTCCCGATGCTATTGTTATCCGCGGAGATATGGAAAAGTACAGCAAGTTTTCCAATATGGTTACCGATATCATCGCAGAGAAAGCTCCGGTATATGAAAAAGCATCCATCGACGAACATTACCTGGATATTTCAGGAATGGATCGCTTTTTTGGCTGCCAGCAATGGGCACATGAATTACGGAATAAAATTATAAAAGAAACAGGGCTACCGATTTCCTTTGGATTATCCGTTAATAAAACAGTTTCAAAAATTGCCACGGGTGAAGCAAAGCCCAATGGCGAACTGTATATTAATAAAGAGCATGTTTCACCTTTTTTGGCACCTCTGTCAATAAAAAAAATACCCATGGTGGGGGATAAAACTTATACCTTATTGATGGATATGGGGGTTGAGAAAATTGCAACACTCCGGGAAATGCCCATAGAACTATTATCCAAATTGCTTGGACAAAATGGTGTAGAGATTTGGAAACGTGCCAACGGAATAGACAATACCCCTATTCAACCTTATTCCGAACAAAAATCCATTTCAACAGAAAGGACATTTGAGCAAGACACCATGGACATCTATATGTTAAATCGTATTCTGGTAAAAATGGTCGAAGATCTTTGTTTTGAACTTCGGTCAAAGGAAAAGTTAACAGCCTGTATCACCGTTAAAATCAGATATTCGAATTTCGATACCCACACCCAACAAAAAAAGATTGCCTACACCTCCTTTGACCATACCATTCTGGAAGTTGTACAGGAACTATTCCAAAAGCTGTATCAACGCAGGATGATGATTCGGTTAATTGGGGTAAGGCTAAGTAATTTGGTATATGGTACACAGCAGCTAAATCTTTTTGAGGATACCACTGAGAAAGTCAATCTTTATCTAGCACTCGATTGGATCCGAAAAAGGTATGGTGTTAAATCAGTTGGGAAAGCGTTAAGTTAACAACCATGTTATATTCATGTCATACCAATTACAGCCTGAAATATGGCACCATGAAGGTAGAGACCCTGGTAAGCAAGGCTCAGGAATTGGGTATACCTTCTCTGTTAATTGCTGATATCAATAATACGAGTGTTTGTTTTGACTTTATTACCGAATGCAGGGAAAAGCAAATAAAACCTTTGATAGGAATAGAATTTCGAAATGAGGATACCTGGCTTTATACCGGTATTGTTAAAAACAATGAAGGGTTCAGGGAAATCAATGAATTTCTAAGCACTTACAATTTTAAGAAGGAGGATTTGCCTGATAGAACCCCTGAATTTGAGAATGTGTTTGTTATTTACCCGGTATCAGCAATAAACCAAAAACTCAGGGAATATGAATACATCGGAGTGCGGCCATTTGAAATTAACAGAACCTGTCCGAAGTATTCTAATAAATTAAAGGATAAGTTAATTGCCTTTCATCAGGTAACATTTGGGGAGGCCGGTGAATTTGACCTTCATTGTCACCTGCGGGCAATGGATCATAATACCCTTTTAACCATGGTCACAGAAGAACAAGTTGCCAGAAGGGATGAAATACTTTTTTCCATATCTGAATTACGGTACTGTTATCAGGAATATCCAATACTTCTTCGAAATTCAGAATCTCTTATTGAGCAATGTCAATTTGAATTTGAGAAAAAATCGAAGAACAAGCAGGTATTTTCTGCCAGCAAATACGATGACACCTTGCTACTCGAAAAATTAGCATATGATGGAATGCACTATCGCTATGGAAAGGGAAATAAACAAGCGGAAGA
The DNA here is from genome assembly GCA_020048915.1 of Bacteroidota bacterium. GTDB lineage: Bacteria > Bacteroidota > Bacteroidia > Bacteroidales > JAAUTT01 > JAAUTT01. The sequence goes on from JAIFLU010000190.1 coordinate 5,166, forward strand.
GAGGGTTAAAAAGGAATTATTGGTAATTAATAAATTGGGGTTTTCTGCTTATTTCCTGATTACATGGGACATTTTACAATATACCATGTCCAATGGCATTTTCCATATTGGAAGGGGGAGTGGCGGAAACAGTATTGTGGCGTATTGTTTAAAGATAACAGATATTGATCCTATTGAGTTAAACCTATATTTCGAGCGATTTATAAATCCTCAGCGTACGTCCCCTCCGGATTTTGATATAGATTTTTCGTGGAAGGATCGGGACTGTGTGCATGACTATATCTTTAAGCGGTATGGAAATCATGCTGCACTACTAGGAGCGATGAATACATTTAAGAATAGTTCGATTATTAGGGAACTTGGAAAGGTATATGGATTGCCCAAAAACGATATTGACGCACTGGTAGATAGACCGGGAGACCCAAAGTTGAAAAATGATGTAACCGAAAGGATATTTCAATATGGCCATAAACTCATGGATTATCCTCACCTTCGATCGATTCATGCAGGAGGGGTGTTGGTATCGGAATTGCCGGTTTATTATTATACGGCCTTGGATATGCCCCCAAAAGGGCTGCCAACAACACAGTGGGATATGTATGTGGCAGAAGATATCGGATTGGACAAACTCGACATCCTAAGTCAGCGGGGGTTGGGACATATTAAAGAATGTGTTGAAATTGTTCAGAAAAACAGAAACGAGGATATAGATATTCACCGGGTAAATGAGTTTAAAAAGGACGAAAACTTAAACAACCAGCTGTACGAAGGAGAAGCAATCGGATGCTTTTATGTGGAGAGCCCTGCCATGCGCAGCTTACTGAAAAAACTAAAATGCAATAATTATATCAGTTTGGTTGCTGCTAGTTCTATTATAAGGCCGGGGGTTGCTAAATCCGGGATGATGAAGGAGTATATCCTGCGCTTCCATAATCAGAGTAAGATAAAGTACCTGCATCCAATTTTCAAGGAGCACCTGGAAGAGACCTATGGAGTTATGGTCTATCAGGAGGATGTTATCAAAATTGCCCACTTTTTTGCAGATTTAAGCTTATCAGATGCGGATACACTTCGAAGGGCAATGTCAGGAAAATACCGGTCAAAACAGGAGTTTGCCAGAATTACCGAACGATTTTTTCAGAACTGCAAAGCAAAAGGATATACCGATGAATTAGCACAAGAGGTATGGCGGCAAATGTCGTCATTTGCAGGGTATGCGTTTTGTAAAGCTCATTCAGCCAGTTACGCTGTGGAAAGCTACCAAAGCCTGTATTTAAAAACATATTATCCGCAAGAATTTTACACCGCTGTTATCAATAATTTCGGAGGGTTTTACCACACCTGGGTTTATGTAAGCGAAGCAAGACGGCATGGGGCAAAGATCAACCTGCCCGATATCAATAAAAGCGATAATACAACAGTTATTTTTGGTGATGAGATCTACCTTGGGTGGATTCATTTAAAAAATCTGGAAGCGAATATAGTCCAAAGAATCATTCAGGAACGGAATGTCAACGGCCCCTTTCAAGACCTATTCGATTTTTGCGAAAGAGTGCCTGTTGGAATGGAACAATTGAGAATCCTAATTAAAGGAGGTGCTTTTCGATCCTTTGGGAAAAGTAAAAAAGAGCTTATGTGGGAACAACTTGTTCACGCCAATGCAGAACCTCAAACCTATACGAAGCCGCTATTTGTTGAAAGAAGAAAGGAATTTGTATTACCGGCTCTTAAAACTAATCCTTTGGAGGATGCTTATGATGAAATGGACCTGATAGGATTTCCTGTTTCTATTTCCCGGTTTGATATGCTTAAAACCAATTACAGGGGAAATACCTTTGCCAAAGAACTCCTTTCAAAATTGGGAAATACCGTGCGAATGCTCGGTGAACTTGTTACCTTCAAATATGTTCATACGATAAGAAACGAATGGATGCATTTTGGGTGTTTTCTGGATGTTCGGGGAGATTTTTTCGATACAGTGCATTTTCCGGATTCTTTGAAAAAATTCCCATTTACAGGAAATGGAGTTTACCTGATCGAAGGGAAGGTGGTGGAGGATTTTGGATTTCCAAGTATTGAAGTAAAGAAACTTGGACGTTTACCTTATCAACCTGATCCCCGATTAGATTAATTTTTTATATTTCTTATTATATAACTATTTGTATCATAACTTTTAAAAACTAAACATATGTGTTATTGGGTAGGTACCAAGAAAGTTCGCGAAGAAATGGAAAAACGGGTAAAAGCCGGACCACAGGATGAAATTGCAACGCTTTTTTATGAAGCTTTTATTGCGAAAAGCGATCTGGAATTTAAAGAACATTATGTTGCTATTGGAAAGGGTAAACCTGAACTTACTGCGTTAATTAAGGATGAAGGAAAGCTGCAATTCAGAAATATGCAATGGACATTGCTCTATTCGTATTTTGATAAAAAGACCAATGCTACTGTTACAAGAGAATTATTGAATTCGACTTGCGAACGGGTTTTCTTTCAACACAAAGACCTAATATATAATCAACGCTGCATTGTTCCAATCGATGGATATTTTGAATATTACCACTTCAATGGAGAAACATATCCACATTATATCTATCCGGCAAAAAATGGGGTGTTTTATGCTGGGGGTATTCATGAAAGAAGACTCAATCAGGAAACAGGTGAAGTATCGGATACTGTTTCAATAATTACCACTCCTCCGAATCCCATGGTTGCAAAAATTCATAATAATCCAAAGGCTCCAAATGGGTCGCGTATGCTTTTGCTCATTGAACAAGAAAAAGCATTGGATTATTTAAATGAAAAATTAACGAAACCTGAAATTGAAAAATTCTTCAAACCATATAATGAAGTAGAGATGAAAGCACACCCGGTTCTGAGGTTTCAACGAAAGGAATATTTCCAGTTTGTTAATTCACCCAAAGTTCAAGAACCTTTTTCTTATCCGGAATTGGTGGCTTAATGGAATCTATGGTTTTTAGAGCGAGTATTTGAGCTTTTACATTTTAGTTCAAAAGGCCAACTGGTTATAAATTCTTACTTTTCATAAAATATAAGGCACTTTAAACTAAAAGATTTAAGGTACAAGATATGTAGCAAACTTTGAATAATGTTATTGCTTTATTTCATTCCGAGGGTCAGTTTTATCCTCTACCCAAATAAGCTCATCGTCACGGTCTTCCTTATATTTATAAAAAACAAGGTTTCCGGCTTGTCCTGATTGTACCTGTTTATCTAGTGGTTTTAAATTAGTATGAGAAAATGCATTTAAAATATTCGCTTCTTTATCTTTTGGTATACGAAGATTGGTAGTGAGGTCAATGAATTTAAGATTTTTTTCAGGTGTTATAAATAACCCATTTTCCACATTTTCTAAGACTACATAAGTTTCCATAGTTGCAATGTTTAAATGATTATCATACTAAAGTTACAAAACAATCATACCACCTAAAACAGTTCAGACAATTTTTTGTTTTTGGGTGTCTCTCTCATATAGCACAAAACAAGTATTTTCTAATAACGGTTAGGGGTTTTGTTAATGATGATTAAGTACTTGGGATTTTTTATTTGGATGGTAGAAACATAACCCTCTATTCTGTTCAGGTGGGTTTTGGTGACAATACTAGAAATCATCTATTGATAATGCATTCCCGGATGCCGAAATTTTTACCAGTAGGGGGTCAGATCTTAACGTACACTAACTTCCGTTTCGTGAGCTGACTCCTATCAGAGCGGTTATTACTGCTTTAAATATATATATAATTAATAGTATGTCAAATTATTATGCACTTTTTAAAGTCTAAAAGTAGAATTAAGTAATTATATATTGTAGTTTTTGGTTTTGACAGTTAGTTACTGAATTTCCCAATGACCTCCTTTGTCAGCCCCTATTCGTTTTAATTTACTATCGTCCTGGAGTTTTTTTATGTTTCGTTCTATTGAACGTTTGCTTACTCCTATGTTTTCAGATAGTTCTTTAATTGTAATAAGATTATTGCCAATGATAAGTTCTAAGATTTTCTCCGACGTTTTCTCCGACGTTTTCTCCGACGTGTCGGTGTAAATTTCTTCGGATACATCAGTGATAAAGTTTTTCTTGGAAAATGTTACTCTAAAAGCTATACCTGGTTCTTTCCAATCTAAGCCTATTTCTGGGTATTTTAGTAATTCATCGGCAATGATTCTTAAACCATTACCCCATTGTTCAATAATACCTATACGCTTGAAAGTTGGAGCTAATATTTTATTGCGAATGTCGGACTGTCCGGCTTCCATGTCGCTGTAATCTACTGAAGGCGGAAGTTTACCGGGGCTGGTAATTTCAACTTTGTCATCGAAAATAGCTACTTTAATATCTTTACCCGTGAGTGAATAATCACGATGGATAACGGCATTACGAATAACTTCACGAATTGCGACTACCGGGTATTCCCAACGGTCATTCCGATATACGCCAGTATAATCGGTTGAGCCTTGCGAAACATGCCGTAATACGAATTGGTATGCTTGTTCGGGTTGTAAAGCAATGTTAACTTCAATTGGCTTTTGGTCTATGAAATTGCCCGGTACAATGCCTTTAAACCTTGCACATTCAATTTTAGCGTACGGAAATAATTGTTTACGCAATTCGTCATCTGAAAGTAATATAAGTGCATTGGTTGGTAAGTGTTTTCCTTGCTCTTCCTGATATAACTCTAATTTCTTTAAGATTTGTGAAGAAACAGCTTCGCCAGTTTTATCAAGAAAAAGTTGATTAAACGATGTTGTATCAAGCTTTTCGTATGTTTTTAAATAAGACAATTCACAATCGAAAGATTTATTCCGCTTTTGACGTTCAAGGTCAGCAATAATTTCAGGGCTTGCCTGACGGTTTGAAGAACCAACACGAACAAAAGTACTCTCTACAATGCTCTTGTTTTTTAAATGATAAGGTGGATTACTACCCTTATAAATCTGAACTTTTATAATGTGTTTCGATTCGTGCGTAAGGAAGGTTATTTCGGGTAAAACAACAGGTTCGCAGGAATCGTGAATAATATTACTAATTTTTTCTTCCAGGGCAATGCGCTCGTTTTCGTTTATACCTGTTATTTCACGAGGATTGTCCTTAATTCCAATATATAATTCACCTCCGGCATCATTTGCAAAGGCAATGATTGTCTTTGAAAGGTCGGCATTGGTTGGAAGTGATTCTTTGAATTCCAACTTACGACCTTCAGGTAGTTTAATTATTTCCGATAGTTTTTGCATTTTCTAGATTTCGCTTGCATTAGTAACTACTTCAAAATTAATATTTAAAGCATCAAAATGTTTTCTGCCGCATTTTATTTTATCAGCCTCAGAATTGCGAAGTTTCTCAAAATCTTTTGTGCCTTTGGTTTCTCGTACCAGATATATTTTGTTTTCATCGTGTTTTACAATAGCCCAATCTGGATTGTATGTGCCAATGGGAGTTTCCACTTTAAACCAATTGGGAAGTTTTACAAATAGTTTAATATCCTGTCGTTTATCCAGTTCTTCAGCAAATTTTCTTTCTATTTCGCTATCATATACCACTGCATCGTAAACGGATTTGCTCACGTCTAAACGATTTGTGAGATAACTCATTATTTCCTCGTCTTCAAACAAACGCATACTCCATTCTTGAGCGGCTATCTTTTCGTATTTAATACCTGCTATAATTAGCCGATGCAATTCATTATTAATGATATTTGCAACTGCATCCATGAATTTCTGAGGATTTATAATGAATTCTGATAGTCTGTTGCTACCTGAGATTATTTGCACAAGTGTTTTACGTGTGAGCTCTGTTTCTTTTTGGAGGTAAGCAATAATATCAGGTAAACCACCTTTATGGGCTACCTTGTAGTAATTGCTACGTGTTTCTTGTACAAGAACACCTTTGTTCTCAATTTCCAGTTCAGCTTCTTTGTATGTTACACCAACTGCCTCAATTTTTTCCATATTTTTAATGGATTTCATGCAGTTTATTATCAGCTCATCTGTACTGTAAATTACCTGATATGTTGTTTTAAATTTAATTCGATTCCAAAGTTCCTCAAACTCTTTATCAAGGAACACCAGTTTGTTTATTTTTAGCTTTTGGGGTTCCTCTTCTTTCTTGATATGTCTTTCTATTTGATATGATTGAATAATGCTGATTACATCAGATTCAATAGGCTTGAATTCATCGGATAGACCAAGTGTGAAGCCAGCCTTTTTCACATCAAATGTTGGCTTTATTTTGCCATTTTCATCTATAAGGTTATTTGATTTAAGTTGTTGCCATATTTCGAGAGACTTTTCACGGCCTAACATTATTTCAGTATCTTCAATTAGCTGCGTAATCTTTGAAAATCCGGTTTGTGGAATCTTGCCAAACGTAACTCCGCATTCTTCTTCGTATTCTGTTTGAAGCGACCGGGCGAAATCGTCATAGCTTTCATTGGCAATAACGTGAAGTTTATTAAGATTCTCATCAAATACCCTTTCGCCGTTTTGATTTACAGGAAGGCGAAGCCCACGACCAATTTCCTGACGTTTTTTAAGATTTGACCGGGTTTCATTTAATGTACATATCTGGAATACGTTTGGATTGTCCCAACCTTCACGCAATGCAGAGTGTGAAAAAATAAATTTCAAAGGTTCATCGAGAGAAAGAAGTTTTTCTTTATCTCTCATTATCAATGAATACGTGTCGTCGTCGGCTTGTGAAACTCCATTGGTGTCTTTTAGTACTCCCTTTTTATCTTGTGAAAAATATCCATCGTGTATTTGCTCTGCCGGGAACTTTGTTAATGCTTGGTATTTATCGAGTTTAATAAGTTCGTTATAATGTTTTTCAAACCAAGTAGCAAATTTGCTTTTCTGAGGTTTGCCTTCTTCATCATAAGACCGATAATTTGAAACTTTGTCAATGAAAAAAAGAGATAATACTTTTATACCCCTATCCTTCATTAAAAGTTCTTTGTCTAAATGGCGTTGAATGGTATTTCGAATTTGTACTTCCATTAAATCCTCTTTAATGCCGCCAATTTCAAGACCCAGCATTAACCGTTTTCCGTTTGAGAAATCAACGAATTCGTTGCCAGGCTCTGCACTAATATCTGTTATTTCATAGCCATTTCGGTATATTTCACGCTCGTTAGAAAGGGTGAATAAATCGGCTCCTTGTTTTACTTTAACCTTTTTTTCTTTAATACCGTTATCGGTATTGCAATGAATGGTTATTTCTGCTGTAATGCCTTTTTTGTTATCGGTTTAAAAGAGTTTTACATACGCATCGTTATTTGAGTTTGCGCCCATTACTGAAGCGACTACAATTTGTTTTACAAGGCGTAATTCATAAGCCTTAACAGGGTCGAGTTTATATACCTGGTTGTAAAGATTGCGATGTGTGGCAGAAAACCTGAATATGCAAAGCGGATTTAATGTTTTAATTGCCTCCTGTGCTTTTGGTGTATTGTCAACGCTTTGAGGCTCGTCAATAATAACAATAGGTTGAGTGGCTTGAACAAATTCTATTGGTTTACGACCCGAAAGTTTATCACTTTCTTTATAAATAACATTGCTTTTTTTGTCGTCCTCGCTCTCGGAGAAGTCCTTACGAAAAGCATCAATGTTAATAATCATTACCTGAATCTGATTACTTGTAGCAAATTGACGTAACCTGTTTGCTTTGCGGGAATCATAAACAAAATATTCGAACTCGATATTGTTATAAAGAGCCTTAAAATGGTCTTCCGTTATCTGAATATTTTTTAGTGAACCTTCACGAATAGCCACACTGGGAACTACAATTATAAATTTTTTAAAGCCATATTTACTGCTTAATTCAAAAATAGTGCGAAGGTAAACGTAGGTTTTACCAGTACCAGTTTCCATTTCAACGGTAAAGTTCATGCCGTTATCATGGAAAGCTTTTAAAGGCGTAAAATCCAGCTCATTTTTATCCTGTATTTTATGCAGGTTTTTGTGTATTATTTCTTCATCTAAAAGAAGTTGATTACCAATGCCTAATTCAGTTTGAACCTGACTACCGATTAATTCCATTGTTTCGGTAATAGTAAAGTCGACTTTGTTCAATGGCTGACCATCGAATAAATCAACCAAGCCTGCAATGGCTTGTAATTGGTATTGTTGGGAGCTGTCGAATTTGAGTTTCATCAGCAAATTTGGATTACTTTTTTTGTTAAAATTTTGAAATCATCATAACAACGCTGAACTGCTTGAAGGTGTGCACCAATAGCACCGTCTGCTGGTTTTAATAAAAACATTGGTTTGCGAGCTTCCATAGACATGGGGGCAAGACTGTGATAATGTTTTAATAGAGCCAAACAATACGGGTCTTTATCTATTTCAAGATGTAACTTTTCATTTGTACCTAAAACGAATTCTCTATAAACATCCGGAATTCTTTCAGCCCATTTTAAATACGATTTAACCGGACGGCTATCTTTAGCGGTATATTGCATAACCAAGTATCCTATTGGCTTCATTTTTCCTTCAGGAATAGCCGATTTGTCGGGCTTTGGATATTCCGATTCCCTTTTTTGCCACTGATTTCGCCAATCAATTAATGTTTTGCCTAAGTTTTTGATACCCTGTAACGAAAATAAATCAGATGCAACAGGTTGAATAACAAAATCAGTGCTTATAAGGATAGCTCTATTCATGGCACCTAAATTTGGACCTACATCAATGAGTACCCAATCAGCATTTGTTCTGGCAGAAGCATCAGTAAATAAAGTTTTAAATAATGATGTTACTTTAAAGGCAAAAGGGTCGCCAGCTAAACATTTAGCCCAGGCATCACTGAGCTTGTCCTCGAATGCTGAAAGAGAAAGATTGCCAATTAAAAGTGATAAATTTTCACTTATGGTTTCAATATGAACTGGAAAATAGGGTTCTCCCTCACTTACAGGTTCAATTGCATCCAGAATAGTATCTTTTTTATTTTCATCTAATATTACTTCTTCTAATCTTTCATTTGTAAGAAACATTGAAGATAAGTTGGATTGAGGGTCTAAATCAACCGCTAGTACTTTATATCCCAACTCTGAAAGCATCCAAGCAATGTGATAAACCGTTGTAGTTTTACCAACACCCCCTTTGTTATTAAAAAAAGCTATAGTTTTCATTGTATTTGTTTTTTTAATACAGTTACAGAGAAATGCAGAGGTAGATTATATATAAAGGTTGGTTCAGGATTGCCATTTAGTTTTAGTTCTTCTTTAGCTACGGCAATACCCCTGTTAAAGCGGTTAACATAACCAAGTACTTTAAGTGCCTCAGCAATAACCGGGTTTCGGTAATCATTCTGATTAGGAAAATTCTCGGGGCGAGCTGCACCAAATAAACCACCTGCATTACTTATTTCAATTCTGTCATTGAATTGATAGAATTTAATTGGAGCATTGTTATCATAATTTCTATGCATTATAGCATTATTAAGTAGCTCTCTAATTGCTTTAAAAGGGTATTCTTTTATAACTTCTTCTTTTAATGTACTTGTAAAAACCGGCTTAGCCTCAATATTGTTTTTCACAAACAAATCTAACTGTTTCATAACAGTTATTAAATCACCTGAAAATTCAATTTCGTTTTGAACTTCAGAGGAAAGTTCATTGCCTGCAAAATGTACATATTGAATAAATGCACCTGGCAGATAAAATTTTGGATTAATACCCAATAACAATATTCCGGCATTTGTTGGACAATTGTGTACTGTATCATAAAGGCGCAATGAGGCTAATTGAAGTTCAATATTCCTGTGATTTGCTGCCAATATTTCGGCATCGATAGCTAATGGGAGATAGCTTAATTTGAATAGCTCGATATTAATATCTGCTAATTGACTACCCAAAGCGGGTGTAACATCAAAAGAACGAACACTAGAGGTGCGTTTTTCACTAAGTCTAGACTCTTCAGTTTCATTTGCAATAGCTTTTGTTGGTCCATTTCTTATCCATACTCTACCTTTATAGCGAATAGGAGGAAATTTACTAGGGATTACTTCTACAACAGCAATTTCGCAACCATCTAATTCGTATTTTTGAATAACAGTTGCTGGTTGTGGCAGTATTTGTCCATTGTTTCTTATTGCTGCAAGATTTTTCAATAGCTCATCAGTAACCTTAATACCACTTGGTTTACCAGTTTTATCATCAACGCCTATAATTAAATAGCCAGGCATTTTATGGTCTGGAAAATCGTTTGAAAAAGCACAAATTGCTTCAGAAAATTTATCAGTATTGTTCGTTGAAATAGTTCGTTCAACTCTATCGGATTCTAAATCAGAAATAAGCTTTTTTAATTCTTCAACTGTTAACATGGCTATTTATTTTATTTTACAAATTTATACCGTTTGAAATTTAACAACACCTTTGCTTTTCATTATTTGCACGGCATTGGTTTTTAGCTGGTCGTTATTACGGAAGCCTTCATCGAGGCAAACGACACGGACAGGCTGACTTTCGGCTATAGCTTTTATAAGTTCGTGGGTTATTTCTTTTTCGAGGCAAATGAGTAACTGACCATCTGAAACACTATAAACAGCTTTGCCTTCAATGTTCAATTTTTCAATTGGTGTTACCAGTTCAAAACCTGATTTTAAAAGTATTTCGTAAAGTAAAGCTTCCTGCGTGGCTTGTTCGTTTATATGTTCGGTGTGCATTTGCATGGCAAGTTGCACAGCTTCCGGTGTTTTCTCAATATTGCTATCCCAAACTTTAAAATTGGATGGTGCAAGTTTGAAAACTTTGAAGCCTAAGTCGAGTGAATTAACTGATTGAATTGGTTGTGAGACCTCTTTATTTATTATAGCCCATCCTATTGAATTCTCACCCAGATCTAATCCTAAAGTAGCTTGCTTGCTTTCAGACTTTTTATTTGAAATGGTTTCTTCTTTTGGTTTTTTTAGGGATTTTATTACTTGTCTTATTCTTTCTTTACTAATTTCAGAAATATTGGTGTAGCCAGCTTTGGCGGGTTCACTATTTGCATCACATGGTTCAGGCAATTGAATTAATACGAATTTTCTATTTCCACCATCTTTAAGATTTGCTTGATATATTGCTTCTCCTGTGGAGCCTGAACCAGCAAAGAAATCTAAAATGATATCATCATTAGTAGAGCTATCTTCATTAGTTTTAATTTGAAAGAGTTCAGATAACAAATTGATTGGTTTAGGAAAAGGAAAAAGATTTTTTGAAAAGTATTTCTGGAAGTCTTTTGAACCATCTTGTGTGTATGGTCCTTCTAAAATAGATAACGGTTTACCCCTTCTTACAATACCATTCTCATCTTTCAAATACCCCTTAAAGCGCACTTTATATGTGCCGTCACTTTGTTGATTAAATAAAAGCATATTTGCCTTCTGTGCTTCTAAAGTTCTTTCTTTTGACCATAGCCATTGTTTTTCTGGCCATATTTCAATGCCATTATGAGTAATAGGATATTTTAAATTTGGACGGTCTCCCATACTTGTAGTATCTAATGGCCAGGTAGCATAAGGACCTCTTGATTCAAAATTCTCATCCTTTTTACTGTACATTGATGATGTTTTCTCTGAGTATGGTATGTTAATATCCAATATTTCTGTGCTATTTTTTGAATAGCATAAAATATATTCGTGTAACTCAATCCAGCCTTTTGTTTTAGCACCACCACCAGTTTTATTTTTCCAAATAATTTGTTGTAATAAGTTTTCTTCTCCAAAAATTTCATTACATAAAGCACGAAGGTTGTGTATCTCATTGTCATCAATAGATATGAATATTAAACCATCTTCACGTAATAAATTTTTGGCAAGAAATAGACGTGGATGCATCATATTTATCCATTTACTATGATAACGACCATCAGTATCAGTGTTTGTGCCAAATTTGCGACCTTCATTATCAACTTGCCCTGTATATTCGAGATAAGTTTGTAGATTTTCATTGAAATTGTCTGGATAAATAAAATCATTGCCAGTATTGTAAGGAGGGTCAATGTATATCATTTTAATTTTACCCAAATAACTCTTTTGAAGCAATTTTAATACTTCCAAATTATCACCCTCGATAAACAGGTTTTGAGTAGTATCAAAATCAATACTTTCATCACGAGCCGGAACCAAAGTGGCTATGCTTGGTTGTTGAATGGTTTTGTAACAGTCGGCTTTGCCTGGCCAGTTCATTCCATAGCGTTCCTTGCCAGTGTCAATATCTTCGCCTAGTGTAAGTTTAAGCCGTTCCCAGTCAATTTTATTGCCTTCGGTAAATATTTCGGGAAAAAGGGTTTTAAGCTTATCTATTTGTTCTTGCTTAATGTTCATTGATTGAATATCGAGTTTTTCTATTTCTGCCATAATAATTATAATATTTAAGGCTCAATTAATGGGAAAAGCCGTATTGACCCGCTTTTTGTTTCCCAATAAGAACCTGAATTTTTTCTGTCGGGCAAATTACCATTTTTTGGACAAATTAATAGTTCCGCTAATTGAATTGTTGCATTAGCGAAATCTTCAATGTCACCATCGCCAACTAAAGCACCATCAAAAGTAAAATGAGCACCAACCTGATTGCGTATAGCTTTGAGATTTTTTATGTTATCTATTACTGGTTTTATATATATTTCTTCGGAAAAGTTTGTTGTGCTATACTTGCCATCGGGCAATAATTCCATTTTCTGAACCCTTAATTCTTTAAGCAATTCTTTTGAAAGACAATCTAATAGTTCGCTGAGGGCATAGTCATTAGCAGCTTTGCGCTTTAATTTACTTTGGAAATTGAATGATAAAAAGTCAAGAATTGCCTCCAAGAAACGACCTGAAACACCCGCAAGGTTTTCTCTATGAAAGTTTTCAGGTGCATCTAAATAGAATTTTATTTCATCGAGGACCAATTGGGGTTTAGCTTGTGTAATACCTCTCTCTTTAGACCAGCTCCGTAATTCAATAAAATGGATATTGGAATTTGGAGCCCGATTGTTACGGTATCTTTCCCTCCAGGGGCGATAATGTGTTGAGATAAGTATATGAGCAAAATGCTCAGCTTCACTATGAATGAGTTCAATTATCCGGTCGAGATGTCGTTCATCAACGGACATAACAACATCATCCAAAACAAGGATAACATCTTTATTGCTATCTTTTTTTGAAAGGGCAATAAAAATACAAATACCCAAAGTGTCTAAATGTGATTCACTATAAACTGACTGAGGTGTTATATCATTTACAGTATGAAATGTTGCAGTCAAGTTAAGCGAGCTTTGATAATTGTGGTTTAAAAAAAGTTTTACATTTCCTAAACCTTCGTCAGGATGAATGGTTTGGTACATCGCTTCAACTTCACCTGATATTGAATTTAGTTCGTTGTCAATGAATTTTTTGCGAGTATCTTCCAAAATAACCAATGCAGCTTTTGCCTGCTTTAGCAGTAACTCAAGTTCCTTACATTTTTTAGTAAGTTTTACAATACTTTCATAATTCGATTTAATAGAAATATGAAGTCCAACAGATTTATTAATTGATTGATTGTGTTTCGTCAATTTTTCAAATTCAATTATAAGCTGCTCTTTTATATTTGTAAATTCTTTGTAGTATTCTTTCTTGTCGGCAGATTCAATAATTCCATTAAATAAATTTTTAAAATTGAATTCAGTTAGTAAAATTGAAGCGGTTTTTAAAGAGGCTATTTGAGAATTGAAAGGCTCAATTTGTGAATGTAATCTATTGTATAAACCTGTTTTTAGTTCGTTGTTGGTTTTTACTGCGAGAGTTAATTTATTTAGCTCCTGCATCTTTGATATCCTGTCATTGACGCTTATTAAAAGTAGTTCCTTTTCGTTGCTCTTTTCACAAACAGGGCACTTGTCAACTGTAGTTTTTGATGAAAGAAAAGTCTTCGTTTCATTTAACAATGAAAGTAAATTAGCTTCAGCGTTTGGGTTTTTAAGCTGATATTCTTTTAAGCTATTTTCAGCCAATTTGTTATTATTTACGGCAATAGTATATTTAGCTTTCTCATTTGTAATATTCACAAGTGTTGTTTGAAGGGTGTTCCATATTTGCAAAATATTATTGTTCTCTTGCAGTTCTTTTGTTTGTTTTGTATTATCCTTTTGAATTTCTGCTTGAATCCAGTCTTTTAAACTATTTAATGGCTTGCCTTCTTTTTCCCAAATATCATTTATTGTATGTTTTGCATCAGATAAACTCTTGGTATTTTGTCCAAAATCTTTATCTAAAGAAGCAATTAGTTTTTTTAATTCTGCTTCTGATTTTTGAATGTTTGAAACGTCAATAAAAGAAGATAAAACTTTATACCGTTCTGATGGTGGACTTTCTATAAAGGAAGTAATTTGGGCCCTCCTGAGTGCTTTTAATTTTGGTAAATTTGTATTGGGTGACTTAATTATTTTGTTATTTGAAGGAGAAAGAGTTGCTTTATATGTTTGGTTATCTGTCTTTAATTCTATCAATAAATCGTTATTTTTAGTACCTAACGATTTTAAAAATGAATGGTCTGCATTTGATTTATCGTCTAATGAACCAAGACTTTCAGTACATAAACAGACAAAAGCATCAGCAATTGATGATTTGCCATTGCCATTTTCACCATATATCAATGTGATATTTTTGCTTTGACTAAAATGCAGCGTTACAGGTTTAGTTGCGCCTCTAAATGCATTGATATGTAAACTACTTAGTTTCACTTTCAGCTAGTTTTTCTATGTTTCTTATTTGTTGCTCAAAAATCAACTTCCAATCATTTTCCTTAATTGTACCATTGGTAATTTGATTTTCGATGTTCTTTTCATCGCTTGAAATAAGTTCAGACTCTTTTAATTGCTTCACTATTTCTTCTGCAACCGCTTTGTTAATATTACTCATAAGCTATTTCAAACTCCATTTTATAAAGAATAATTCTTTCTGATGTAATAATTGTTTAAGCTTTTTCTCAATTTCGTCAATCAGCTTGTCTTTGTTTTTCTCAATTTCTTTTGCCGAGTTGTCATATTCCTTCCAAGCCTCATCTCTATCGGTTTCAAGTTTACGTTTGTCTTTCTCTAATTTTAACTTTTCGGGTAAGTTGGGGGCAAGTCGCACTTGTTTTTTGAGTTCTTTTATCTGGTCGTCAAGTTCTTTTAAAGTCAGTTTTAGAGAGCTTCGTTTGTCATCGCCCCATTTATCTAGCTTTTCAAGTTCAACTTCAAAATAACTTCCGTTGCGTATGCTTATATCATCAATAATATCGGATTTGACTTTTTCATAGTGATTTTTAAGCACTTTCCTTGTTTCTTCAAAGTCAGCAACTTTAGTAAGTTCAGTTTCATTTGCAGATAAAGAAAAAAGCCTTTGGCATTGGTCAGTATCCATTAATACACCCTTTTCTGTAATGCCAGAAAGAACAACATAATCTTCTGCATCGAAAGATGTTATTGATAAACTGGTAGCCATTAACCAGCCTGATTTACCAACTAATGATTCGAGAATTGTGATTTTTTTTATGCATCCGGAATAATCAAATACTAATTCTTTTTCATCTAATTGCAGACTTTGGCATTCTGCAATAATTTTAGAAGCCAAAGGGTGATGAATACGATAAATATTCGCATCTTCAATATTTTTACCTATGCGATATGGACCAGAATGTATTCTTTCGGCTGGAAATGGGTTTTCTTTCAGCGTAAACGAATATTCACTTTCAGAGAAATCAGCGTAATCCTTTAAATAATATTGTGTTAATTGCCAAAGCCATTGTTCGTATTTTGAGCGATATTCCTTGCTTTCGTCAAAACTAATACGCAGTTTGTCGTGTACTTCCTCATCAAAGTTTTCGAGTAACTTTTGACGGGTTTGTTTCATTTCGCTGCTTATTTGTGTTTCGAGTTCACGTTGCAACTCATCAAAGGAAGCCTGAATAGTTTCGAGTGTTCGGCATTCCTGATAAATCTGGGCAATTCGTTTTTCAAAATCTACACCATTTTCAATACTTCCAAGTACTTCATCGCTTGTTCCAAAAACACCGCTAAAAAGGTTAAACTTGTCCTGGAGTAATTCGTAAACACGCACATCTGCGGCATTGGCTTTATTAAGGAAATTCACCACAACTACATCATACTTTTGACCGTAACGGTGGCAACGACCAATGCGCTGTTCAATACGCTGAGGATTCCAAGGCATATCGTAATTTACTACGAGTGAGCAAAATTGTAAGTTTATACCTTCAGCAGCCGCTTCGGTGGCTATCATTATAGCAGCTTCATCGCGAAAACAATCGACTAAGGCAGCTCTCATATCAGCTGTTTTTGAGCCAGTAATGCGGTCAGTGTCTTTATATCGAGCAACCCAATTTTTATAGATTTGCTTTGATTCTGAGTCATTGTTTGTACCATTGAAAAGTACAATTTTGCCAGTATAGCCTTTACTTTCGAGAATGGATTTTAAATATACTTGTGTGCGTGTACTTTCTGTAAAAATTATTGCTTTACGAGCGGCTCCTAATTCAGTTGCTTTTGCGAAAGCTGCTTCAAGTGCTGTTATAAGCTTTTCACCTTTTGAGTTTTTTTCAATTGATTTTGCGAGTTTTTCAAATTCTTTTAAGTTCTCAATTTCAGTTTTGATTTCTTCAATTTCTTCATCAGTATATTGTCTTACTGATTCATCAATTCCGTTTTCATCATCCTGCCATTCGTCTTTTAATTCATCGAATGTTTCGAAATCTGCTGCAATTGTTTCAGCAAAAGGAATTGGATTCTCATGATTTTCAATAATAGCAGCAAGTTTACCAGCCAAACCTTCAAGTGTACTAGAGATTGCAAAGGTTGATGACGCTAATAATTTTCTAAGAATTAGGGTCATTAATTGCCTTTGGCTAGGCGGTAATGCAAATAAATTAGGTCTTTGAAGATATTCTGAAACCAAATCATACAATCGTTGCTCATTTTCTGTTGGGTAAAACTCTTCAACAATTGCAGTACGGTTGGTGTATTTGATATATTCTAATACCTGCCGTCTGAGCGTTCTTTTACATATAGGTTTTAGCCTTTCCTTTAGGTCGTTGTATGTGTTTTCATCTGTGCCATTATTAACCCGGCTATATTGTGAACGAAAACTCTTCAAATCACCAAAAGCATAATCGTCAATAATGCTCACTAAACCGTATAATTCAAGTAAAGAGTTTTGTAATGGAGTAGCAGTTAAAAGTATTTTATTACGTTCCTGCAATGAGTTTTTTATAGAATTACCGATTTTATTGGAACTTTTATAAACATTACGCAAGCGATGTGCTTCATCAATTACAACTAAATCCCAATTAACCGATTGTATATAAGTCTCTTTTGTGCGTGCAAACTGATATGAACAAAGTATTATTGAATCTTGTAAAAAAGGATTTAGGTTTTTCTTTTTAATACAGTCGTTAAATGATTTAGTTTCAAGTATAACTGAGGGTAAAAAGAATTTATCCAATAATTCCTGACTCCATTGTTTACGCAAGTTTGAAGGTGTGATAATTAGTATTCGTTTTTTTCGTTCTGCCCATTTCTGAGAAATAACCAAGCCTGCTTCAATAGTTTTGCCCAAACCAACTTCGTCAGCTAATATAGCACCTTTTGACAAAGGGGAACGAAATGCAAATAAAGCCGCTTCCACCTGATGAGGATTCAAATCGACTTGTGCATCAACAAGGGTTGATGCCAATTTCTGAATGTTGTCAGATGAACATCGTTTGGTTAGTTCGTAGGCGAAATATTTAGCATGATAACGGGTTAAATTCATTTCATTTAATTTACTGTTCATCACTCTTCATTTTATAACTTTTCAAGAATTTCGTCTTTTACTTTCTCATAAGCCTCTCCAATATTAAATTCAATGCCGGGCTTCACAAGTACATTCATATCTCTTAAAAATTCATCATCATTCATTTTACCAGCAATATTGGCAAGGTACATTTTTTTTGTAGGCGGCTGAGGCAAGTATTCCATAAATTTTCGATACGCATAGATAAGGTTTTCAATATCAATTTGTTTATGTTCAATTGCATACCAAAGGTCAAATAAATCGCGACCTTTTCGCCGTTATTATAATGCCCGCATTTTCGACCCTAGTAATTCTTCAAGAGAGTATGTTAGTAGTTCAGCATTGCCATTATACCAGCTTGATTGAACTGCACGAGCTACTTTTTCGTGTCTAAATATGCACAAATGCTCTCGACAGTTGATCTCTACTTTTAACCGAATTGGATTCTTGGGAGGCGCTGTTGCTTCAAATTTAAAAATAATCGTGTTATTGTTCAATTTTTGAACTACTGTTGACTTTCCAATAAACCCCAGCTTTTTTTGAAGCTGCATAATTGTTGCTTTGATTGGTTCAGCATTCACATGAACCAAGTTTATATCTTCCGAATATCTTGATTGTGGATTAAGATAGAGCTTGTGTAAAGCCGTTCCACCTCTAAATGCAAGCCTCTCTTTTAAAAAGTCATCATTATAAATCTCGATCAAAGCTCTTTCAATCACAAGGTCTTGTTCTACTTATTCGGTTAATGGCCAAGGTGCTTGATTGCTCCATTCTGTTATGTATGCGTTTTATGAGATTGAATTAATAAGGACTTCCCCATCAGCATCGAGTTTAAAAATTGGTTCTGTCAATGGGTAAGCAGTAACACCTTCTCTGCCATAGTTGCCATAAGTATCAAATTTTAAACATTCTTTTTTTACTTCTTCAGGCGTACTGTTTTCCATTATGAAAAATTCATTCATTTTACCGTAAAATAGTATGTAATTTGCTCGTCTAGCCATATCTGCGTATTAAGAATTTTAAATTGACAAACCGTTTGACTTCTTAATGTCCTTAATATTTGAAATATCAAGTATTTTAAGTTTTTTTTCATGCATCATTGCCTCTTGTATAAAAGAAAGTTTTCTTTCAAGGCTTTCTATAAGTTTTTTACCGAAAAATTTTATCATTGGTACAAGGTCATTTTTTTGTTCCGATTCCTGGATAGTATTTAAATACTTTTCCCTCTCAATATTATCCTGGGTTTCTATAAATATAGGCGGAAAGCCGCATTTTAAAAGTATGATATTTGAAAATATACGGCCAATTCTTCCATTCCCATCTTGAAATGGATGGATGTTATTTAGAAATCGGTTATGAAAAGCCGCTGCTATAATCAATGGATGTTTTTTTATATCATTTAATTCTGATTGGGACAATAATGTGTTTGTAGTATTTATAAGTTCGTTCATAGCGTTTTCAACTTCGCTGGGCTTCATATATTCTTTAATTTTCCCAGATGGAAGTACAGAGTAATTTTCAAATATTTTGAATTGCCCAGGATTAGGCAATGCTTCATAATCCCATTGATCATAATCCTTCATCAGTTCCTTGTGAATATCTTTGATAAACTCAACAGAGAAAGGTTTGTCAAATTGCTCGAACACCTTATCAAGTATTGCTTGATGATTTTCAATGTCCAATAAATCCTTTTGGCTTTTTTGTGGAACGGCAATGTTTTTTAAAAAGGAAATAGTTTCACCATAGGTTAAAGCATTTCCTTCCAATTTATTTGAGTTGTAAGTAAAATCAATCTTTACCTTTTCAATAAAATCCTTATCCCATTTATTATTTCCAGATATCGCTTTTATTTTCCCATGTAAAAGGTTAACTTTCTCTATAATCGATTGTAAAGAAGCCATATTAAGAGTTTTCAAGTTGTATAACATAATCAAGGCCTCTGGTCATAATCTTATTTACCCATTCCTTATAGCGTTTTACTCCTATTACAATCTTACCATTAATTGCTTGCAAAGTTTCGCCCATAATAAACCGGTTCAGGTCATTACGAAATAATTCAGGTATTGCATCAATTTCAACGGGCTTATCGTTTTTTTGAAGGTTAAGGACGCTATATAGTTCTAACAAATATTCCTGTTTGCTTGTTTTCATGTCATTGCGTTTTATGATATTTTAAATTTATACTTATTGTCAACCATTCCAGGATAATGTTAATAATAGATAGTGAATGCCGATCCGGATTTACAACCAATGAAGAGATGGTGAAAGGGAAATAAGGCAGCCATGCTTCTCCCTGCACATTATTCATAGATTTTGAACCCCGGGACACGAAGGTACAAAGAAATATCTCCTTCGTGTCTTGGTTCATCAAGTATTAAGCCACAGTTTCCGAAAGCTCTTTGCCAGGTTTGAATTTAACAACTTTTTTGGCAGCTATTTTTAGTGCCTTTCCGGTCTGTGGGTTTCTTCCTTCCCGTGCAGCACGCTGTGCCACGGAGAATGAACCAAAGCCTACCAATGTTACCGTTTCACCTTTTTTCATAGCTCCTTCTACAGCTTTTACCATGGCGTCTAATGCTTCCTTGCTGTCTTTTTTTGTTAGCCCGCTTTCGGCGGCAATTGCGTCTACTAATTCTTGTTTGTTCATAACGTTTTGGATTTAATGTATTACGAATATAGTAACAGGGGCGCTATTATCCAACGAAAAACGGGAGAATTAATGACTACTTCCCGTAGGCAGTTTTGTCCTATTCTCCCGTTGTCTCGGAAAACAATTCATTTTTTACCACCTTTTGAACCACCTTTTGAGCCTCCCTTCGATGGGCTTGGTGCGCTGTTTCCTCTACCAGGTCCTGAAGGCTTCCCGGATGTACTTGGTGCATTTTTTAATCCACTTGATTTTGCCATAATTAAATGATTTATAGGTTAGTAAATTTGATAAATTTACAAATAAATTTCTCAACATAACTCCCCCTTTTTGACTACAAGTATAAATTGTTTTTAAACAAGATATTAATCATTTCGGGTTTGAGTATATTATATTGAAAGTCTTATATTTGCCAAAACATTAAACATAACGCAATGACAAAGCAAGATTTAGTAAGTGAGATTTCAAAATCCACTGGAATTGAGAAAGTAACAGTGATGAAAACCATTGAGGCACTTATGGATACCGTTAAAACTTCAATGGCAAATAATAAAAACGTTTATCTCAGGGGTTTTGGAACCTTTCTGGTGAAAAAACGTGCCAAGAAAACTGCCCGTAATATCTCTAAAAATACCACCATTATTATCCCGGAACATTTTGTACCTACCTTTAAACCTGCTAAAGAGTTTATGAATAAGGTTAAAACTATTAAGATATAAGAAATTAAAATTGAACTACTTGTTAGTTAAAAAGGGCAATTTCATATGAAGTTGCCCTTTTTTGTTTTTACTATATTTTAATTGCTACTCCCCCCAACCCCATGGGGAGATTGGATTTTAGAAGCGTTTACCACTCGGAAATATCGGTTGAATTGAAGCTATTGAATGGTGTGGGGGAAAATAAAAAATAAACGTACGTTAAATATTGATATAAACGTACGTTTATTTATCTTTGTATTAAAATATTTATTATGATAACACCATCTGAATTACGGCAAAATTTGTACAATTTACTTGATCAAGTGATATTGACAGGTGAAGCAATAGAAATAAAAAGGAAAGGTAAGGTTCTTAAAATTATTTTTGAACCATCAAAATCAAAGCTTGAAAACTTGAAAAAGAGAGATGTTCTAAATTGCGCTCCTGATGAAATAATTCACAATAATTGGGAGGAGGAATGGAAAGCTTAGTTTTTCTTGATACTCATGTAGCGATTTGGTTATATTCCGGAGAGCTTGACCT
>JAIFLU010000079.1 GCA_020048915.1 Bacteroidota bacterium
CCGGTAATACCATTGGCATTTACAAAGGATAAAACATCTTCGGAAGCAACAAACCCCGAAGAAATGCTAACAGTGGCCGATTGCATATTGGTGTTATCGGCATCGGTAAGCAAAACGGAAGCGGTAACAGACACTTTCCCCGCCCCTTCGTTATAATTGAGGGCCGATCCTTCCATGGTGGATAAAACAGGAGCAGCATTAATGTTTATTATTGAAATATTCCGCGACACAGGATTAGAATTGGCTGACCCATCATTCACCAGAAATGTAACTGTGCGTTCTGCAGTGGAAGGGTTGGAGGTATTGGTATTTTCGTATTGTACCGAACGCAAAGCAGAAATATAGTTTGTTATAGAAGATGACCCACTTAAAGAAAGTGTACCTGAGCCATTCCAACTGCCCGCAATCCCATTCGCATTAGAGAATGACAAAACATCTTCAGAACTTATGTAGCCATTGCTGATTGAAATAGTTGCTCCTTCTAAATTTGCTAAATCAGGGTCGGAGATTGAAATGGAAGATGAAATAGAAACTGAACCGGCTCCTTCATCATATGCAAGGACACTTCCTTCTATCCCCGATAATTCTGGTGCCGAATTTTCTAATAAAGCTAGATAAGGTTCAACTCTGGAGTACCATACCTGCGCCATTTTCTGATATCCTGATTGAGCTGGATGAAATTCATCTATCATGTCACCACCATCAGTTGTATAGCGATAATCTATACCAGCTCCCACTTCCATATCGAGCAAATAAATTAAATCCGAGGGGCGGTTTTGTACTAACTGCTCAATTTTTGTATTGTAGTAGGTGGTAGTAACATGATTCCCGGTTGGATTAGTACCGGCACGATTAATTATTTTTGCCAGGAATACCGGCACTTCTTTGCCAATCGATGTTTCAAAATTATCTATCACATTGAGAATTCCAGCCAGGTCAATTATAGAATTATCAGCATCAGTGCTGCTATTTAGACCATTTGTGCCAATTTCCAAAAGAATAATATCTGGTTGATAGGTATTTAAATAACCTGTTTGAAGTATACTTAACAGTTGAGCTACAGTTTTTCCAGGAAAACCGGCATTTTCAGTATACCCCGCTGGTAAGTAATTCTCACCTGAGTTTTCACTGCCCACAAAATTGAAACTATATCCTTGGCCAGATAATAATTGATATAATTTATAACGATATCCAATCTTTTCGCCAACAGGCCTTGTATCATCAACAATATAATCATAAGTTATTGAATTCCCTAAAGGCATGATTTTGATAGCTTGTCCTAATGAGCTTGATAAGTTTAGGAAAAGGCAGAAAAACATGAAAATAGTTAAACTGGGTTTTCGTTGGAAAAAACCTGTTTTCATAACCTAAGTAATTAATTTCGGGTACTGTAATCTTTTTCAAAATTACATAATAATAATAATTTATAACACATTAAAATTCTAATTGTTCTAAGCTATTCCAGTAAAACTTCTAATAATAAATTACCCTTATAAAAACTGGTTCTATTAAAAGTTTACTTTTGTAATAAATTCTATAATATTTATTTAAGTGGCAATAATTGGAAAGTTAAATAACCTAAGGGTTGTAAAAGAGGTTGATTTTGGGTTGTATCTGGATGGTGGTGAGCATGGGGAAATATTATTACCACTCCGCTATGTCCCTGATGGAGCAAAACCAGATGATATTCTGGAGGTATTTATTTATTTAGACTCCGAAGACCGTATAATTGCTACCACCGAAAAACCTTTTGCAATGGTTGACGAATTTGCATACATGAAAGTGGTTTCGGTAAACTCTGTTGGTGCCTTTCTGGATTGGGGCCTTATGAAGGATTTACTCGTTCCATTTCGTGAGCAAAAGCAAACTATGGAAGAAAATAAGTATTACTTAGTTTATGTATACGTGGATATGGATACAAAACGTATCGCAGCTTCAGCCAAAATAGATAAATACCTGGATAATGTTTTCGCTGATTATGAGGTAGGACAAGAAGTTGACCTTTTAATTGCAAATAAAACAGATTTGGGGTTTACTGCAATAATTAATCATTCTCACTGGGGAATTATATACGAGAATGAAGTATTCAAGACTCTAAAAAAGGGACAACATGTAACAGGGTATATTAAAAAAATTCGCGATGACGAAAAAATCGACCTTAGTTTGCAAAAACCAGGTTTTGATAAGGTGGACAATATCTCCAAAGATATTTTAGCAAAGTTGCAAAGCAATAATGGATTTATTGCTGTTACCGACAGGTCTCATCCCGAAATTATTTACCAAATGTTTGGTATTAGCAAGAAAGCTTTCAAAATGGCAGTTGGCACATTGTATAAATCCAGATTAATAACCCTGGAACAAAATGGAATTTATTTGAAGGGGCAGAATGATGGTATTTCAAACCAATAACACCTCTTTTCGTGTTTTATAATTTTTATTCTCAAAATGAGAATAAAAATATCAAATTGATAATTTCAGTTTGGATTGTTGAAATAGATGTTACTTTAAAATAGGTAGATAGCTTAATTGTTTTTTCTGGCATATTTCTTGGCTAGTTTGGCCTAAACAATTAAATTATGTATTATGAGCCAGGAAACAAATATTCAATCAGGATTTGACTCCAATTCAGGTCAATCAAAAAGCAAAACGGGAATTATATTATCAGTAGCATTAGGTATTGTGATTTTAGCGGCAATTGCTGTAGTATTTTCCTTAAACAGCAATATTAAAAACCAGAAAGATGTTAATTCTCAGTTAACTTCAGAAAATCTTCATCTGAATAACACATTGACCAATCGTGATTCAGTTATGAATGATATGATGGCTACATTTGATCAGATTGAAAACGATTTGAGCGTTATTAAGAGTAAACGAAATTTGTTGACAATTCAATCAAATGATCCAGAATTTCGCCAGGATAAGCGTCAGGCGATTCTAAAAGATATTCAAATGTTAAATACTTTGATTGAAGAAAGCAAGACCAGACTGGCAAGTTTAAGTAAAAAGCTGAAAGATTCAGGTGTTAAAATTCAACAATTAGAGGAAAAAATGACAGCAATGAATACTATGCTGGAGGCTAGAGATGCTGATATCAATGACTTGAAAAAATTCTTACAGGAAAAGGATTTTCAAGTGGCTGACTTGAATAAGCATTTAGATAGTATTCAGGTAGTCCAGGTAAATTCGCAAAATGTAATTCAACAACAAGAGGCTGAAATAAATAAAGCATTCTTTGTTTACGGAACTTATAAGGAATTGAAAGAAAAAGGCCTGGTAGTAAAAGAAGGTGGTGTACTTGCAATTGGTAAAAAGAAATCGTTACAAGAAAACACTTCGGATAAATATTTTACTCAAATAAATATTAACGATACCAAAACCATTCCAATTCATGCAAAAAAGGCGTCGTTAATTACCGAACATCCAAAGAGCTCTTATACCTATGTTCAGGAAAATGGAGAAATAGCATACCTTGAAATTCAAAACCCAAAAGAATTCTGGAAAATTTCCAAATACGCAGTAGTTGAAGTTAAGTAGGTTGTAGTTAGTGTTCGCCCTGGAGCTTAAACCCACTCCAGGGCGTTTTTTTTGTAAGAGTTATACTTCAAGTGGTGCTTTCGAGAAAATATCTTCAATCAATTCCTTATATTTATCAAAGATATATTTTCTTTTTAACTTAAGCGTTGGAGATAGTTCGCCGGTTAAAGGGCTCCATTCTTCTCCTACTAATCTAAAACGTTTTATTTGTTCTGTTAGGCCAAGTGATTTATTTAACCCATTTACTTCTTTCTGGTATCGCTCAATTACTTTGAGATTTTTTATTAAATCACTATTATCATGAAATTGAATATGATGGATTGAACACCAATTGTGGAGAAATGTAAAATTGGGAGAAATAATGGCACTCGCAAATTTTTCATTTTCACCAACAACCAATAATTGCTCAATAAAAAACGATTCTTTAAACTTGTTTTCAATTACCTGAGGTGCAATATATTTTCCACTTGATAATTTGAACATCTCTTTTTTTCGATCCGTTATTTTCAGGTATTTGTTTTCAATAAGCACTCCAATGTCTCCAGTGTGAAACCATCCGTCTTCGTCAATTACTTCGTGGGTAAGTTCAGGTTCTTTATAATAACCTAGCATCACATTTGGGCCTTTACATAGTATTTCACCATCATCAGCAAATTTCAGGTCTATTCCAGGCAGCAAAGGGCCAACTGTACCGTACATTATTTCGTTGGTTGCCTGATTGTTTACCGCAATTCCCGGAGATGTTTCAGTTAAGCCATATGCTTCAAGAATCGTTATTTCTGCAGCGCCAAAAATTCTGGCAATTCTTGTTTGTAGGGCAGCACCTCCCGATACAATTATTTTTACATTGCCCCCCAATGCTTCCCGCCATCTTTTAAAAATTATTTTATCGGCCAGTTTTAATTTTTGACTGTAAAACCAGCCGTTCTCATTATTTCTTTGGAATTTCAACCCAAGGTTAACAGCCCAAAAAAACAGCAGTTTTTTTATATAGGGTAAATCTTTTCCTTTCCCAATAATGCCGTCATAGATTCGTTCTAGTAACCGGGGTACAGTCGAAAATATGTGCGGTTGTATTTCTTTCAAATTTTCAAGAATGGCCCCCATATTTTCAGCATAATAAACACAAAGCCCTTTGTATTGAAAATGGTAATTTGTACTTCTTTCGTAAATATGACTTAATGGTAAAAAGCTTAGTGCTATATGATGATGGTCAAGTGTATGATTTTTTGTCTGTTGCAGGAAATTAGATACCAGATTATTATGAGAGAGCATAACTCCTTTTGGGATTCCTGTTGTGCCTGATGTGTAGATAATGGTTGATAATTGATTGGGACTAATCCGGGATTTTATGTCTCGTAATTCATCCCGCAATTTTTCGGCATTCTCTTTACCGCCTTCAAGAATTTCGATCCAATTTTTTGCACCTTGAATTTGATTAAAAGAATAAATGGCTTTTATTTCAGGTAATTTACTTACAATTAGCTTAATCTTTTCATATATAATTTTATCTGAGACCATTACTATTTTAGGCTCAGAGTGATGCAAAATATAAGTAAAGTCGTCGTTACTTAAAGTAGGATAAACAGGAACATGAACAATTCCTAGGGCTGACATTCCCATATCCATGAAATTCCATTCCGGGCGATTGTTCGAAATTATTACAATTTTATCTCCTTCTTTTAAACCAAAGTCGAGGAGGCCGTAACTAATATTATCTGCATATTCAATGTATTGCGAAATATCTGTTGTAATCCATTGCCCATTTATTTTTGCTCCTAAAACTTTATGTTTTGAGGAATAATTTCTATTGATATGCTCAAGAATATCAAAGGTACGCTGAACCATAGGTTTGGTAGTTAAATAAATAACTTGTAGTTGTAGTTTAAAATGCTAATCCCTAATAATAGCAATTTTGATTCAAAACAGAAAAAAGCCTAAAATGTTTCTGCCTTTTTTAAAAGAAACATTTTAGGCTTTTAAAATTTAATTAATAAAAGATCTTACTTTTTCCAGTGCTTTGGGAATTCCTTGCACATTTTTTCCTCCAGCAGTTGCAAAAAATGGCTGGCCACCTCCACTTCCTTCAATTTCCTTTGAAATCTCGCGAATAATTGTTCCGGCATTGAGCCCTTTTTCTGCTACAATACTGTCAGACAAGACAATGGCAATATGTGCTTTATTATCAATATTGGCGGCAAGAACCATGAATAAACGATTGTTTTCAGCTCTTAATTGAAAGCAGATATCTTTGAGCATTTGAGGAGTTTCAACTTCGACCTGGGCGGTTAAAAATGAAATTGAATCGATGTTTTCTAATTTGCCCACCAGAGATTTTGCGATGCCATTATTTTTAGCTTGCAACAAATTTTCAACTTGTTTTTGAAGGGATGTATTTTCGCTCAAAACGGTTTCTAATCCTAAAATAATATCTTTCGGATTTTTTAATATTTCGTGAACTTGTTTTACCAGTTTCGATTGATTTTGAATATATTCAACAGCCTTTGGGCCGGTAATAGCTTCAATTCTTCTTATTCCTGCAGCAATTGCACTTTCGGAAGTAATTTTAAAAAGACCTATATTACCGGTCGCATTTGTGTGTGTGCCACCGCAAAGCTCAATGGAATCTCCAAATTTTATAACCCGAACAAAATCTCCATATTTTTCGCCAAAAAGAGCCATAGCTCCTAATTTTTTCGCATCATCAATCGGGTATTCACGAAATTCCTTTAAAGTTGAATTATTCCTTATTAGTTCATTTACAATATTTTCAACCAGAATAACCTCCTCAATAGTCATTTTTTGAAAATGACTAAAGTCAAAACGCAAATAGTCAGCATGTACCAAAGAACCTTTTTGTTCAACGTGTTTTCCAAGTACTTCCCGCAGTGCTTTGTGCAAAAGGTGCGTAGCCGAGTGGTTATATTGAATATTTGTCCTGTTCTCTGCATCAACCTTGGCTATAAAAGTTGAATATGGATTTTCAGGAAATTGATCGCTTACATGAATATGTAAATTATTTTCTTTTCGCGTTTCGATTATTGTAATAAGGCTGTTAGCTGTTTCCAGCTTCCCTGTATCTCCAACCTGTCCGCCACTCTCGGCATAAAACGGAGTTTTGTTCAGCACCAGGTGAAAATAATTTTTCCCTTTTAAGGCAACTTTTCGATATCGAACTATTTTAACATCTGGCACTTCCAATAAGTCATACCCTAAAAATTCCCCTTCCGGTTCATCTGATAACGATATCCAATCCCCAGCTTCGATGTTTGCAGCATGTCTTGAACGGTTTTTTTGGGCTTCCATTTCAGTATTAAATTCATCCCGGTTTAAATCTAAATTATTTTCACGGAGAATAAGTTCTGTTAAATCTAGTGGAAATCCAAATGTATCATACAGCAGAAAAGCATCCTTTCCGCTCATAATTGTTGTATTGGATGCTTTACATTTATTAATAATTTGTTCAATTAGTCGTATTCCAGTATCCAGCGTGCGTAAAAAGGAGATTTCTTCTTCGCGAATAACACGTTGTATAAGCTGTTGTTGCAATATGAGTTCAGGATAAGCTTCTCCCATTGCTTTGCCCAGGGAAGTTACTATTTTAAACAAGAATGGTTCGTTAAGTCCCAAAAATGTGTATCCATAGCGAACTGCTCGTCGCAAAAGGCGGCGAATTACATAACCGGCTTTATTGTTTGACGGAATCTGACCGTCGGCAATGGCAAACGAAATAGCCCGGATATGGTCGGCAATAACCCGCATGGCAATATCCCATTTTTCGTTTTCTCCATATGTTTTGCCACAAAGTTCTTCAACATCTTTAATTATGGTTTGAAATAAATCAATATCATAATTCGAATCTTTTTTTTGAATGACACGGGTAAGGCGTTCAAATCCCATCCCGGTATCTACGTGTTTACTGGGGAGTTGTTCCAGTTCGCCGTTTGCTTTCCGGTTGTATTGAATAAATACGAGATTCCAGATTTCAATAACCATGGGATGGCTGGCATTCACCAAATCCTTACCGGGGATGAGTTTTTTCTCACTTTCCGGACGAACATCTATATGGATTTCAGAGCATGGGCC
Source organism: Bacteroidota bacterium (assembly GCA_020048915.1). Lineage (GTDB taxonomy): Bacteria > Bacteroidota > Bacteroidia > Bacteroidales > JAAUTT01 > JAAUTT01. Next base: position 7,621 of record JAIFLU010000079.1, read on the forward strand.
GCATGGGCCAGATTCTCCCATTTCCCAAAAATTGTCTTTTTTCGAACCATAAAGAATCCGCTCAGTAGGAATAAATTTCTTCCAGATTTCAAAAGCCTCAGAATCTGAACCTAACCCATCATCTTTACTTCCTTCAAAAACAGTAACATATAAATTTTCTTTCGTAATATTAAGTTTTTCAGTTAGAAACTCCCATGCCCAGGCAATTGCATCTTCTTTAAAATAGTCTCCAAATGACCAATTTCCCAACATTTCAAACATGGTATGATGATAGGTATCGTGTCCTACTTCTTCCAGGTCGTTGTGTTTTCCCGATACGCGCAGGCATTTTTGGCTATTGGCAATACGTGTGTGAGCAGCAGGTTTATTCCCAAGAAATATATCCTTAAACTGATTCATCCCAGCATTTGTAAACATCAAAGTAGGATCATCTTTAACAACCATTGGAGCAGATGAAACTATTTTGTGCTGCTTCTCGTAGAAAAAGGCCACAAATGCATCACGTATTTCTTTAGAGTTCATAAAACGTTTGTATTACTTTATAGTTAATTATTATTTATTCATCCAAGAAAGTAAAAGATTCGTCAAAAATTTTGCAATATTAATAAATTAAATTAGTTTTGCTCAAATAATGATAATCAATTACTTTCGTAAAAATTAATCGTCATGCCAAGAGTAAAATATCGATTTAACCCCGAGTCTCTTAGTTTCGACAAAGTTAGAACAAGTTTTCGGTTCTGGTTATTGAAAGCAGTTACCTTTTTCACGGCAAGTATAGTTATTTTCATAATATATTTTCTGATTTTCCAGCATTTTTTTGACTCGCCGAAGGAAAAGTCGTTACGTAGGGAATTGGATTCTAAGAACTTGCAATTTGAGCTAATGCAGAAACGGTTAGGTCAAATGCAAAATGTTTTAGCTGACATTGAACAACGTGATGACAATATTTACCGTACTATTTTTGAATCTGATCCAATTCCTCGTTCGGTTCGCCAAGCTGGGTTTGGGGGGGTTAATCGATATGAGGAAATTGAAAAAATTAATAATTCTGACCTAATCCGGAATACTGCGCAGCAATTAGATAGAATTTCCAAACAACTCTATGTTCAATCAAAATCATTTGACGAGGTTATTGAAAAGGCTTTGAACAGTGAAAAAATGCATTCTGCTCTTCCTGCTATACAGCCAGTATCAAATAAAGACCTTTCACGCACCGCGTCTGGTTATGGTTGGAGAATTCATCCGATATATAAAATTAAAAAATTTCATGAGGGGATGGATTTTACAGCTCCGTTGCGTACTGAGGTTTATGCTACTGCCGATGGAGTTGTATCTAATATGGAAACTAATGTAAATAGAGGATACGGGAATATGGTTCAAATTGACCATGGATTTGCTTATGAAACAATTTATGCGCATCTATATGGTTTTAATGTAAAACTTGGTCAGCATGTAAAAAGAGGGGATGTTATCGGATATGTTGGAAATACGGGTCTTTCAACTGCCCCTCATCTTCACTACGAAGTACGTAAAGGTGGGAA
>JAIFLU010000134.1 GCA_020048915.1 Bacteroidota bacterium
CTGTCGGGCTCTGCGTATTAGCCGTATATCCGTCAGGGCCTGTCCACGAGTAAGTTGTCATTCCACCAGGACCTCCCGTCAGAGTCAGAGGACTTCCGGTACAGACTGGGCTGTTGGAAATGGCAGCAACTATCGGCAACGTATTGACCCCCACAGTAGTTGGGACGGCAGCGCTTGTGCATCCGCTGGCATTGGTAACTGTAAGGCTGTAAACGCCTGCCATAGTCGTGGTGGCGGACAGGGATATTGTCGGGTTCTGGGTGTTAGCCGTATATCCGTTAGGGCCTGTCCAGGAATAAGTTGTCATTCCTGCTGGACCTCCTGTCAGAGTCAGAGGACTTCCGGTACAAACAAGGCTGTTAGAAGTTGCAGTAGCTCCCGGCAGCGCATTGACCACCACGGTTGTTGTGACGGCATTGCTTTTGCACCCGTTGGCATTTGTAACTGTAAGGCTGTAAATCCCTGCCATAGTCCCGGTCGCAGCTGGGGATACAATTGGACTCTGCGTATTAGCTGTATATCCGTCAGGGCCTGTCCAGGAATACGTTGTCATTCCTGCTGGACCTCCTGTAAGGGATAGTGGGTTTCCGGCACAGACTGGGCTATTAGAAGTTGCAGTAGCTATGGGAAGTGCAAAAACCGTATTGGTAATTCCTGCTGATATTGCATTACAGCCATCGGGGCCGGTGACTATCACATCTACTAACGTTCCGTTGGTTAATGTAGTCGCTGTATAGATGGTTGATCCACCATTCTGTACACTTGTACCATTGACCCTGAAGTTATAGTTTGTGCCACCACCAGCGGTAAAGATTACACTCGTCCCTGCACAGAATGAGTTATTTGCATCGGAACTCATAAGGGTTGCCGTTGTGCAGGTAGATTGAAAAAAAGGATAAATGGGATTAGTAATAATATCTGTCATATCACCATAACTACAGCCCGAATGAGGAAAGGGAGTTGTAGGTGGTGATGTACAATCGAATGCAGGATAATCCGACTTATTGTCGGTTATGCTTGCCGGGGAAAATGTTCCGCCAACAAATACCCTGACAGGATTGTCATCGCTGGTGAATTTACCATTATTAGTTGAACCAACTTTAATAATGTTACCTGTGACGATGATATAATTTTTTGCTTCAATTTTGGAATGCTCACTGAAAGTAAGGTTTCCCCGTACAATGAGAATTCCATTGTTGTTAACCTGAACATCATTATTATCATTGATTGTCAAATTTCCAATTATAACCAATGTGTCATCAATAATTAGTTTACTGGAAGCCCCTGAAAACGTAAGGGAATTATTCGCTGTAATATACCCATTAATGGTAATATCTAAATTGTTAACATTATTTTGAGGAACCGTCCATGCTGGATCCCAGCTTGCAGGTGTTTCCCATGCGCCTGTAAAATTATTCCTGGTTTTATGATCCTGTGAAAATACCACTTGACCAGCTAGAAGGAGTATCCACAAAAATAAAACAACCTGTTTTATTTGAACAATCATTCCTGTTGGTAAGGTACCAACAATCAGGACTGCCTTTGTATCATGCAGAGATTGTTCCATAATTGCTTGTTTTTCCAACTATAAGAAAGAGGAATAGTGGTTTTTTCTGAATAATAAAGTTTTTGGTGTTTGCCTTTTTGAGTAATTTTCAAGATCAGATAGTAATTTATAAGAATACTGTATGTCGGAATCGCTCAGCTGCAGTTTTTTTTAATGGAATCAGTTTTTTCCCCCCTCCGGGATGTATGGTTAAAAAGATCGAAATTGGCAATCGCATATGTTTTACCGTGCTTTTGTCAAACATCGAAAGGATGAGTATTTTTTTTGCTATCATTTTTAAAGTCTATCGATTCTTTTTCAATTATTTAAAATCACTAAGTTAAAAATCCACAAAACATTTTTGTTGCAAAATTTTAGAAAAGAGTTACATAATTCACACATTTCAGGCGTTTTACTGTATTAACTATTAAACAATTATAAATTGCAAAACATAAATGCTAACTTGCTCTATTTGTGGTATTTTGGTATTACTTTTGGGTGGCAATATGCCTGAGTACAACCAGGAATAAGCATGGGGTAACTCTGCTCCATAAAAGACCAAGGGTATCCAACCGCATATTTATGGTTAATAGTAAGACACAAAAAAATACGGATGTTACTGCTTTGAGGGTTCTTTCGCCAGGTTGTATCAACCTTATATCTCCTGTCTAATTCCATGGTAATATCTTCTATCAATTGAAATGTAGCATCCACATTTTCAATGTCTTTGAATTCTATTTTCTTTAATAGTGCGGAACCAGCTATGTGGCATTAAAATCCATCAATTGACAAACTTACCAGTTAAGTATGAAGACTGAATACCTTTTTATACTGCTATATAGGTACTTTTAAGTTCTGCGCAAATGGGGCGATGCTTAACCAGGTAATTTCTCACAGCATCAATTATTCGTTCTGATTGATTTTCCCGGTTTTGTCCATATTTTTGAGGTACTCCCTGCATTGTTATAAATGCTGCTGAGTAATATTTGTCAGCCTGAATCTCTTCATTGCCAACAAATATTTTTTGAATGCGTTTTCCCGAGGGATTTCTATCTTAAAGTAAACATTGAGACCCAGACACCGCTTGACACATCCTCCCATTTGATTTTACATGTCAATCAGAATAGGCATGCGTGTCGTTCATTTGAACGGTTGTGAGACTTGCTTTATTTTTTGAATTCATTTCCATTCCAGTATTATATACTGCGAATAAGATAGGCTACAAGGAAAATTCCGACTGCAAGTATCGATGCCGTCAGAATTATGTTGAGCATTGATGATGCCTCGTATGTATAGGAATCTATTTGCCTTTCAATTTTTCTGTACCTTACAAATGCAAGCAATACCAGTAACGTACCCAGCCCAACAAGAAAGATTCCAACAAAAGCTGAGTAACCCTGAGAAGGAGGTAATGTGTTACCAGTTGTTGATTTCTCCATAAAAACGGACATTTGTTTTAGAAACAAGGCGAACTTTTCGACTACAAAACCGAATGCCATTATCCCTATACTTGTCCTTATCCAGGCAAGAAATGTCCGTTCATTCGCCATGTGGACCTGGCGGTTACGATCTTTGTCTGATTCATGATTTTCAATTATCTCTATCATAGTTCTAACACTGTCATATATTTTTTTGAACTACTTTTTTACAGGCGGATTTTTTACTTGTTCCATGGATAACTTTTTAGTACAAAAAAACCAGTCATAGCAAGTAATATTCTCATCTTTATTTTCCATACGTTCTTTGGCCGCCCCACATGAAGCTGCAGTTGAAACAATTACATCATCGCCGGGATTCCAATTAGCAGGAGTAGCAACGCCAAAAGCATCAGCGGTTTGCAACGCGATAATTACCCTTTTCAATTCGTCAAAGTTCCTGCCTAATGACAGTGGATAATAAATGATGGCTCTTATGGTTCCAGCTGGATCTACAAAGAAAACGGCCCTTACTGCTTTGGTGTTACTTTCGCCAGGTTGTATCATTCCGTATTTTTTGGCTATGTCCATGGTTATATCTTCTATCAAAGGAAATGTAACATCCACATTTTTCATGCCTTTGAATTCTATTTTCTCTTTAATAGTTCGCAACCAGGCTATGTGGCTGTATAATCCATCAATTGACAAACCCACCAATTGAGTATTTAAGGCAGTAAATTCATCCTGCATACTCGCAAACGTCATGAATTCTGATGTACAAACCGGTGTGAAATCGGCAGGATGGCTAAATAGAATAATCCATTTTCCAGAATAATCTGTCGGAAAATTAATATTTCCCTGTGTTGTTACTGCTTTAAATTCAGGTGCTTTATCGCCAATGCGTGGCATGGCAATGATTTCGTTTTCCATATATTTATAATTTTAGGATTGTCGCAATTCAATTGTTCGTGTAATCTATACCAAAGTGATTTTTAAATAAGCCAAGGTTATATTAAGCTGATAAGATAGCTGTGTAGGGCATTTTTATTGAACTGTACAGCTATCCTATTTGCATTAGTTTAATGCCTTTTCATATCTTTTTGCTACTTCTGCCCAGTTTACAACATTCCAGAATGCATCTATATAATCTGGCCTTTTGTTCTGATATTTTAAATAGTACGCATGTTCCCAAACATCCATTACAAGCAGCGGTGTTCCCTTTTTTTCGGCCAGATCCATCAATGGATTATCCTGATTGGGTGTTGAACTAATAAAGAGTTTGCCTTTATCGTCGATACTTAGCCATGCCCAGCCACTACCAAACCTGGTTTTTCCGGCATCCGAAAATTGCTTTTTAAACTCATCAAATGAGGTAAACGATTGTGCAATGGCATCTGATAATTTCCCGGTTGGAGAGCCACCTCCTTGAGCTTTCATGCCTTCCCAATAAAAGGTATGGTTGAAATATCCACCACCGTTATTTCTTACTGCCATAGGAAATTTGCTCATATTCTTGAAAATATGCATCATATCCATCGATTCCATTTCGGTACCCTTAATTGCAGCGATGAAATTGTCGTAATACGCTTTATGGTGTTTGCCATAATGGATTTCGAGCGTAAGCTTATCAATAAAAGGTTCCAGCGCATCATTAGCATAAGGCAGCGCTTGGAATTCGAATTTGTTTGTTGAATTCATGTTGTTTAGTTTTTTAGTGTCATTATTTGTTTGATTCCTCGATATATTTTGTGCTTGTGCAATAAATGAATACTGCAACCCAAGAAATAGCACTATAATTGCGGTTAGACCTAATTTTATGTTATTCATTAATTTGTCTTTATAAGGGTGATCCAAAATCTGGTATATTTTTTTTCCTTTTTATTTGCTTTCAGGCTTCATCTCCTTACTTTTCCAATATTGCCCTGCTTCCGTTTCTAATTTTGATAATCGGGGAACTCCTTTAAATGAGCCCAGGCAATTTTTCCCGTTAAAATTTTATCATCATTTGTAACATTAGTTTCCGGAAACTTTTTCCCATGTTCGAACTCAACATTTATTCCTTTTGTGAATTCCTCCAGCTTAACCTCATTCCAATCGATACCAATATTCTCACCGATCTCTTTTGCATCCTTTGTATCTAAATTCTTCATTTCTAGTTATTTTTATTGATTAAAGACCATTAGTATACTTTTGATCGGTTCTTCTTATGCGCTTCGTGGCCAGTTTTAAGGCTGCTGGTTTGTACGTTATGAAAGAACTAAATTAGTCGACAGTTACGAGGTAAGTATTATATAATTCTTTGAAATAGTTACATTATTCACATGTTTTGGGTTCTCGAAAATCTCAATACTCCGATTATTAAAAAGGATATCCTATAGCCACATTTAAAATCAGGTTTTCTTTTCTCCAGGGGGCACTACCAAAGTCGATATCATTGATCACCCATTTGTTATTCTGTTCCAGCCATGGTTTCCGCAAAGGCGTTGCAAGATCGAACCGTAAAATAAAAAACGACACATCTACTCTTACCCCAATTCCTGCACCTATTGCTAAATCTTTGGCGACGCGGGAAAACGAAAATGGCTCTCCCAATGATGAAGGATTTGATTTTAAGAGCCACACATTTCCGGCATCGGCAAATAGGGCTCCTTTAAAAAAGCGATAAATCCCAAATCGATATTCTGAATTGAATTCCAATTTTACATCTCCTCCCAATTGCAATAAGCCTATGCTATCGTTTCGCTGGTTGTAAGTACCCGGACCAACTGAATTGATACCGAATGCGCGGATACTGTTAGGCCCGCCACTGAAAAATTGCCTGGTGTAGGGCAGCACCGATGAGTTTCCGTAAGGCTTGGCAATACCAGCATACACTCTCATTGCCAGCTTGTTTTTATCTCTAAAAGTATAATAACCACGGGCATCAATTCCTAAGCGGGCATATTGCGAATAGACTGATCCAATAATACTTGATGGATTCTCAGCTGATATTTTTTCGCCACTAATTGTTTTGGCCAACGAAAAAGCATTCCCTGCGGACTCGGTGGTTAATTGTAAAAAATATTGAATTTTTTTCAATGGATAAACCTGCTCGTTGAAGGTGAATACATAAGTGGCTCCCAGAATAAACTGTTCTTCGTAGCTTTTTTTAAGAAAAGTGTTTTTATCCAACAATGCACTAAATTCGGCTGTTTGGTTTAATAGTTTTGTATAGCTTATGTTTAACGGGTTTAATTCGTGTTCGGCACTGATTTTTTGCTTCCATTTATAACCATAAGTAAATTTAAATGTTTGCAGATCGAAATACCCGTCTCTTTTTGAAAAGGTATACGATAATGACAAATGAGTTTTGGGTACGTATAAGCTGTTTGATGTAATTTTAAATGGTAAAATAAAACGTGGAATATACAACTCAACCGCAGGATTAATCGAATAAGAATATAGATTTTTGTTAGCCCCGCTTAGCTGTGCCTCAAACGATCCCGCCAAACTTAGGTTTAATAATTCGGCACCTTTAAATGTATTCCGGTTCATTAAACTTGTGTTAAGCCTTGGGCCTGTATAGTTATTTGATTTTGAAACAATTTCTATTTCGGCCCTAAACGTATGCTGAGGCATAGGTGTTAATAAAATGGTAACATCTAAAAACCCTGCCGCAGTTGTATCGCTGTCATAAAAATTCATTCGCACAAATTTGAAATTGCCCATAGTCATCAACCGGTTTAGCGTGATGTTATGATTTTTTCGCGTATATATTTCGTTTTTAATTAGATAAACAGATCGTGAAATAACTCGTGGCCTGATTCTCATTTCTGCTTTTTCGCCAAGGAAATAATTGCCCTGAAACCATATTGTGTCTTTTGGACTTACTGCATCCTCGTTGAGTGAGAAGTCCTGATCGATAAATACTTTGTTTATGCGAAACACAGTTAATGCCTTTTCAGGTATGCTGTCTTTTAAAGTAAGCCTGAGTGTTACATCGTGGTTTTTAGCGGATGTGTCGGCTTTAAACACTAAAAAGTCAGGGTTGAAGTAGAAGTATCCATTATCTTTCAACATGGCATCAATCCGCATCCTTTCGCCTTTCAGTTTTTCAAGATCATAATCGTCACCTGGTTTAATCAGTTGTTTTTCCTTTTCTGTAAGGATTATCTTGCTTAAGCTGTCGTTGGAAATTGAATATGTAATTTCTTTAACCGTATAAGGCACATGTATATAACTGGTGTAAATTACGTTGGAGGTATGTTTTTTATCGATAATTTTATATTGGGTATAACTGTTAAACACGCCGATATTAAACAGTCGGGCATCAATAATAGCCGATGTAACATTGGGTTTAATGCTGCTAATTAAAACAGGGGCCTCACCATTTTTTCTGAGCCATTTTTTAAATCCGCTTTGCGGATTTTCACCAGCGTTCATATACATCCACAACTTGGGGCGCATACCAAGAATTTTCTTGTTTGGTTTGGGGCGTACAGCTTCTTCGGCAATAGTTTCGATTGATTTTTTCTTTCGGTGACTGATTTTATCCGGGGATTCTAATTTAATCTCTGCGCCCGTGTAAAGCTTTTCACCATCGGGCAAATGCTTGGTTCCGGCGCATGATGTTAAAAGCAGGCATATAATGAATGGTATTATATAAGTCAGTCTGGTGTTGAAGGCTTTACCCTTCTTGCCAGTCATACCTATTAAGCGAATAATTGTTACGTATTGATATTCAATAAATTTAAACATAATTAAATGTGTAAAAACAAATTTATTTCGTTTTTTAAGTATTTACCACATAGTCACATAGTTCACATAGAAAAAATAAAAAAGAGGTCAATAGATAATTGTAATCTTTAGAGCCTATGTGTTCTATGTGACTATATGGTTCCATTTTTTATGTGTTAAAGGATTACTTTTCTTTTTCGGGTTTAGTCACTTTTGTTTTTTTGGGAACTATAAAAAAATTCTTCCATTCGGTAAAATCGTGAACGTACGAAAAACCTATTCCAGTTTCGATTAGCTGGCCATCAATAGCCCCTTCATACTGATTGTGCCTGAATCCTTTAAACCGGTATCGACCATCGCTCGTTAATTTGTACTCTATGGTAACATCGCTGGTAATATCGCTTGCCGAATTTTGCTTTGCTTTTGACCCTTCTACGTCCACATTACCACCTACCTGTACGCTTAATCGTTCGTTAAACATTTGCTTTTTGAGCCCAAGTTCCACTTGTGTCCGTCCTTCTGCCTGCCCGGTTGAATAATCGTCGTAGGACTGGATGTCGAAATTCAGCTCTACGCCAGGTACTACTTTTGAACTAAGCTGATTTAATTGCGCCGATAGAAATTTGCCAACTGTAGCTCGCACAACGGTTGATGCACCAATATTTGCTTCCGTTTGAAGAGGGTTTTCCTGAATAAACCGACCCAATACCAATAAAGCAAATACCTGTTTGTTAAGTGCCGAAGGATCTTCGTTCAGTAAGTTCAGTTTTGCGTGTACGGCCCCACCTAAAATCCCTTTATCTTCGGGCGGTAATTGAATTTCGAAACTTATTTCGGGATGTAAAACATCGCCACGAAGTTTCAGCAATATTAAGAAGGGAAATTTTTGTTTATAGGCACTTTTATCAACCAGGCTTAACCCCGTCATCTGATCAGCCACAAGGTCAATAGGCGAAGCACGCACCGAATACGTTGCGTTAATGGATATTTGCGCATCCAATATTTCGCCGTTCCAAATGATAGTACTCCCCGAGTTAATCTCAAATTTCCTTTTTATGATGGATTCAATGGAAACCAGGTAACTGCCTTCATCAAGATTATAGGCTCCGGTAAGGCTCAATTTCCCACTCTTGTCCATGGTTAAACTTAAAGCAGCTTCGCCTTTCACAACCAACGAATCGGTAGTTGACGGATCCATTAACAAGCGCAGGGTAGCATCCTTATCTATTTGGATAACCGACGATAGGTCGAAGCCAGTAAAGCTGGTTTTTGAAGTTTCTTTCTCCCCGGTGTTGTAAAGAATCGAATTCAACTTCAATGAATTTTCAAACTCAACTACATCTTCGCCTTTATCGGTAGTCAGTTTTTCTTCGGGTACCGCAAATGTAAAGTTGGATCCTTTTTTCATTTTAATATTTGCATCTACAACTGGCAGTGCCATGGGGCCGTTTATGGCAATTTTGCTATCCACGATCATCCTGCCAAAAAACGTTGCGTTGTCTTTTGCGGTTGTATTAAATAATAAGAAGTTTTTCGTAGTTACATGCAGGTTAAAAACGAAATCTTTAAACTGTTTCATTTTAACTTCGCCATCAATAACTGCGGAGTTTTTGCTGCCATCTAACAGCGTAAAAGAATTAAAATAAATACCATCGTCCTTGAGTTGGATAGTTTCGTGTTTTATTTCTAACCGGTTATTCAGCACGGCAGGTTTTACAAATACATCATTAAACGTAACTTCGCCAGTAATTTGTGGTTTATCGGTAGCACCCTGCAAAAGTATATTTCCTGTGAGTGTTCCGGCCGCTCCTGATATTTGCCCCATCGAAAATGCTTCAATCGTTTTCATCGAAAGTGATTGAATATCAGTTTTTATGTTGATTGAATTATTGCCGCCAGCAGAGAGGTAATATCCTTTGGCGGTTAGGTTGTTGTCAGTTCCTGATAAATTCGCCACCACATCAAATCTTTCGGTTGTAGGGTTATCTGCTTTTATTGTTAGGTTTCCGACAGGAACATCGCGAACTACCAGATTGCTTATTTTTGCATCGGCAATTATTCCATAAGTGTTGTTCACTCTTTTGAGCAATATATTTCCATCTACATTCCCTTTTACCAGGCTTGTATCTTTTTCAATAATCCTCGAAATGTCGTCGAGCCTAAAATTCTTTATTTCTACATTCAAATCATCATTGAATTTATCGTGAACCGAAGCTATGTTTAACTGACTTAAATTGTTGCTCATAAAAAAGTGATGGATCAAAAAACCATCTTTCCCGAATGCGATATAATTATCGGCAGCTATGTCCCACTTAAAATCCATTAGGTAGAAATCTTTAGGATCGAGCACAAGTTTGTAATTGGTTTTATTGCGGGTAATTTGCGAACGGATTACCAGCTTTTTATCCTGATTATCGGCTATTGACGATACATTGGTGAACAGCGTATTATTCTCGAGTTTCCCATCAATAAGTAAGTTATCTAATTTTATTTGAGCGTTCGAAACATTGCTGCCCGAAATTTTGTAGGTTAATGCTTCCTTATCCGAATTTACATTTACCTCCAGGTTATCGATTGCGGTTGTTCCATAAACTATTTTTTTCATGGTGGCATTTAACTTCAGTTCGTTTTTCTGCTTGTCGAAACTTCCCTGAATTATACCGGGTTCGAACTCTTTGAGTTGTGGCAATAGAACCTGCGAAAGAACGGGATGATTGTGCAACTGAATTTCGAAAGTGAAATCCGATGCAATGCTTTGCTTTTTTGTTTTAGTACTATCCGAAAATTGGAAATAATTACCGATGAAATCGCTGAGCTCCGCCGGAAGGCCAGCAGGTGAAATATTTCCTGAATATTTTATACCAACCAGGGCACTATTGATGCTTAGTTCGCTTTTGTTCGGCTCATTAATTGAAGCAAACAATACGGAACCGAGCGTATATGATTTCTCTCCCTTGAAAATTACCAAGCTCGAAATTCCGGCTGTACCATTCATTTTAGTTGCAGTGCCACCCTTTAAATCGATAGCTGCTGTAAGGCCTATGCGAATATCGTCTTTCGTGAAATTTAGCTTTTGAAGGTCGGCTCCCTGCACATTTAAGCGGAAATTATAGTGTTCGCGGTTTGGACTTATATTTACCAGACCATCAAAATCAAACATTGCGTTTTTGTCATTCAGGTTTACTTTGCCTTCAAATTCCTGCCCGCGGATATTACCATTTATACTAAGGTTGTGGTAAGTATATTTATTCAGATATATGGCTGAAACCTGAGCGTTTATTTTTGCTGTTATTGTGTTTTTATCGAGCCCGTGCCCTGATGTTTGAGCAGTTAGCGTAAGAGGGCCAAGCATCGCCGTATCTTTGAGCAGGCGGCCCAAATCGAAGTTATTTATGCGAATAGTACTCGTAAAATTTTCACTTTTATCAATCGTTGCAAAGATATTGGCAGATCCAAAGCTGCTGCCCAAGCCTATGGTTGATTCAAACGATTTTAAAGTTCCTTTAAAAGCAAGGTTTAACGCTAAGTTTTCAGGAAGTTCGATGCTTACAGGTATGGCAGGCCCGGCCGTCATTACAATATCGCGTCTGGTTGTATGTAATTTCAGATTGGGCAAATTAAAATATGCACTGGCAGCATTGGGCAAACCGACAATACTTAAATCAGTTTCTAAAAGAGTTCCAACCCCGGTTTTGATAACCATATTTTCCCCTTTCAGATTGTTCAACTTTCCATGCACAATGCCCGAAATGGTGGTAATGTTCGTTTTATTTTTGAAGAAGGGTTGCTTTATTAGTTGAGGAACGAAATAAAGAACATCAGAATTTTTAACGCCTACATCTTCGAGTTTCACATTCAGCACAAGAAAGGGGAGGGAGTCTTTTAATGATTTTAACGAACTGTATTGCATGTTCAGATCGGCAGCAATTGATGAATGGGTTGTTTTGGCTTTCAGGTTTTTTAGCGTAATGGAATGCTTATCCATACTGAATTTCGTTTCAAACCTAGTAATGGAGAATTCATTGTGATTGATAGCACTTAATTTTTTTATCGTTATTTGAGTCGCATCTGGGGAGTAAAGTATGTCGTTGGCTTCGAGTTTTATATTACTTAGTTGTAAGTGGCTGGCATCAAAAGCGTTTTTTATTTCGGGCTTGTTGGTAACCATGTAAACAAATGAGTTATCGTTTAGCTCCAGGTTTTTGGCAGTAATTATCCATTTGCTGGTTGAGGTTGGGATGGCTGCAACAATGGTGGTATCGGTATAATAGGTTGTATCCATTGTTTTATACGCTATTCTACTTTTTGCAAGGTATAATTTGTCGACCGAAATAAGCTTATTTTGCAAATCGGTGTTATCCATTTTTAATTTCATATCGCTCACAACCGCATTTAGACTCATTCCGGCAGATTCATCAACATAACGAAACCTGATATTTCCCAAAACTACTTTCATAATGCTGAAAGTCCATGTGGATGCCGGTTTAGGGTCGGTTTTTGTTGTTGTATCGCTAAAAGCCTTTAGCAAAAAGTTGAAATTGAAAAGCGAATCGGTACCCATGCGGTAAAGATTGATCTTTGCATTTTCCAATGCGAACGAGCTTACGGCTATATTACTGGATAATAAGTTGTATAGTGCAATGTTTATTTTTGTCTTTCCAGCAAAAAGTAAGGTGTCTTTTTGAATATCCTCCAAAAATAGGCCTTCAATAACAATTGATTTGGGAAATGAAATGCGGATGTTTTTTATTTCAACCCGCGTATGCGTTTTGTTACTTATTAAAGAGGTTGCATAGTGTACAATTTTGGTTTGAACTGCTGGTATTTGGATGAGTGCAGCAATTACTATAAATAAAAGCACAAAAATTGCTGCCACCCACAGGATAGCTTTTAAAGATTTCTTTAAAATTGTTTTTACTTTATTCAAACTATTGTATTTTTTCCCTTTGGTACAATTCCAAAACAATGGAATCTTTTATAAAGTTTATTTTTGAAATGGACACGAACTGCAAAAACGTAGTGAGTTCGGTAAATTTATTTAAATCTATTGTTATCTCTCTGTTTTTTAAATCCCAATCAATGGGCGTATTATCCAGTTTCTTTTTCATAAAAAAGTGGGCGACCTTCGATGCTATATTGGCAAGCCCATCTACTTCGTAACTGAAAAAGAACATATTGTCTTTCACATCATGTATTATTAAATCCAACGTGTCGAAATACTTAACCTCAATTTTGTTCTCGTCAATATTCCTTAAATCAATGTTAATGTTAAATTGATTGCTTAAAAATTGTTTAACTTCTGATAGAGGTATTTTTAATTGCATAGCTTTTATATTTTTTACATAAGATACAATTTTAACACCAGCCACTTAAAAGGGATTATAGCTACCGAATTGCCAATGGGAAGTTAGGTATAATGCCATTGAGGTTTAAGATAACAAAGATGATAATCACCTGCATAATAAGCATTACAGAATTTATAGAAAGAATTATATAATTCGCACATTTTAAGCTTTAGCAAAACTACGGATTCTCAATCTTAATAAAGCTTTTTGAGATTATAATAGAGAAGGAGGTAATCAAGTTTGCTTCTTATGCTATTCCCATTCTTACATTATTAATTATGCTGTAAGGCCTCCAATAATTCCTTCCAACATTTTCCTGATTTCCTCTCCCAATAATTCTATTTTGAAACAAGCGGGTTTATATGGATATTATTGTAAAGGTCGTACACCTAAATTTTACCAGAACTATTATTCGTATAATTTCATTTTATTCCAGGGCTTTCATAATGAGCGAAAATGAAATTGTTTTATGTTTGTATCGCATTAACTAATAAAGGAATTAATTTCTTTCACTGCTGGTTACTATATTTTTCCTTATGAGTCTTAGAAGAATAATTACGTTGGCGTGTTTTTTACTGATACCTTTCCCCTTGATTCTTCAAGGTCAAAAAATACGTTTATTCAACATAGAACAAGGACTTCCCAATAGCGTAATTCATAAAGTTTCTCAGGATGAACATGGATATATCTGGATTGCCACTGAGAATGGAGTAAGCTACTTTGACGGAATGCGTTTTACAACATTTCACAAAGAGCGGAACCAGCCCGGAACAATATCCAGTGATCTGGTTAAGGTTATATTTACCGACAGTAGGGGAACTTGCTGGATTGGCACCTCAAATGGCTTACAAATATTCGATTACGAGAACAATGTATTTCGGGATTTTCCATTGCAATATCCGTCTTTTTCCGACATCACCTATGTTTCGGCTATTCTCGAAAGTCCTGATAAAGAAAAATTACTGGTTTCTGTTGCTGGATTGGGAATTGTAGTTTACGATATTAAAACCCATAAAATAGATCTGGAAACGACTAATGAATTAATAAAGATCTATGGTACTGGCTATTTAGGGAATATGCTTTTCGATTCAGAGGGTTATTTATGGACTTTTGCTGAGCAAGGGAATTTTTTTAAGTTAAATTTTAAACAAAAATCAATCGGGGAAAAAATTTGGGGTACTGAATTAACTGGGCTTTCCGGAAAAATTGTTGTCTCTGCAATTGTTGAAGATCCTTTTACCAAAAATATACTGATCGGAACTTTTAACCACGGTTTATTTATATATGACCGATCGCTCGGTTACATTCGGAGAGCGAAGGGAAAATCAAGCTCGAAATACCCAATCCGGGCTTTATTGGCAGAAACAAAAAAGGGATCGGGTTCCGATTTAAATATATGGATAGGAACGGAGGGGTCTGGTCTGAAAAAATATAACAGGGAAGAAGAGGATATTATCAAGACCGATTTTCAATATTCTCCTATTGATCTGGATAATTGCAAAGTACACTCTATACTGCAGGATGTTCAAGGCAATATTTGGGTCGGGGTTTTTCAGAAAGGGTTGTTAATTATTCCCAAATCTACTTATGGATTCGAGTACCTAAAAATGTCAGAATCGGAACTGGCTATGAGTGAGAATCAGGCAAGTGTTACTTCCATTACACGGGATCAGACAGGCAGCCTTTGGGTAGGAACTGATGGAGGCGGATTGTTCGAGATTTCTAAAACAGGAATTATTAAACGTTATACTACAGAGAATACTCCTCTTCCCAATAACTCCATTTTGACTTTAGTTTCAGACAAAAGAGGAACCTTATGGATAACTACTTATATGGGGGGCATTACAACATATAAACAGAGTTCCGGTTTTCAAACTTATAGCAAGGAGCTGGAGCTTCAAAAAGTAAGTAGTTCGCTCTATGATAAGGAAAGCGATAAACTTTTTTTTGGAACCCTGGGCCATGGAATAAAAGTCTTATCTATCGCTGAGAATCGTATCGAATCCTTTTCTGGTACCGGTAATCCACTTTGGATTAGCTCTTTATGCATTGATGCGTCTGGCACTCTATGGGTAGGAAGCACGAACGGGGTTTTCTGTTACAGCACTAAAACGGGCGAAGCAAGGAACCTCAAACTGGTTGAGAAAATGAGTGAATCGCGTATTTATTCATTCCTCGAAGGCCGGGACGGTACCATGTGGATTGGTTCTGCTGAAGGCCTGATGCATTATGACAAAGAAAAAGAAACCATTACATTCTACTCAAAAAAAAATGGATTATCCAACAACCTGATTTTTGCTATTCAGCAAGATTTGAATGGTGTATTATGGGTAAGTACGGGAAATGGCTTATCACGCTTCGAGCCTGAAAAACTGGATTTTAAAAATTTCTATGCTTACGATGGGCTTCAGGACAATGAATTTCGAAAGGGAGCTACTTTTAAAGATAAGGACGGAAAAATGTTCTTCGGAGGGATTAATGGGATTACTGCATTTTATCCTCCAAAAGTGGATAGTTGGAAACAAGCCATGCCGAATATTTATTTTTCGCAGCTAACAGTTTTAAATAAGGGTGTTAGTTATGATGAGACCCTGGGTAAAAGTAATATCCTTGACCGGCACATTTCGCAGGCCAGACAGATAACACTCAAGAAAAACCAGAATGTTTTTTCGCTCGAATTCGCTGTGTTGGAATATACAAACCCTAAGAAAGTAGTTTACGGCTATAAGCTGAAAGGGTTTGATACCGATTGGCGTTATACCGGCTACGGTCATCGGTCGGCTACCTATACCAACCTTCCGGATGGGCGGTACACTTTTCTTGTCAAAGCGTTTTTCGAAGGAAATTCAAGTGACGAAGATGTGGTTTACAACCAAATCAACATTCGGATTTTACCTCCCTGGTATAAAACATGGTGGGCGTATCTTTTTTATCTGGCACTTCTTCTGGCTGCGGGTTGGCAGTTTGCAAATATTCTAAACAGGCGAAGGTTGCGGGTACAGGAGCGCATGGAGTCGGAAAAAAAAGAAATGAAACTAAGGATGTTTACCGATATTTCGCATGAAATCCGTACCCCGTTGACCCTGGTTTTAAATCCGCTTAAATCGATGCGGGAAAAGGAGACCGATCCCAAACGTAAAGAAATGTATAATCTGATGTACCGGAACTCCCTTCGGATACTTCGATTGATTAACCAACTGATGGATATGCGAAAGGTTGATAACCACCAGTTGCAAATGCACTTCAACCAAACCGATTTAATATTCTTTATTCAGGATATTATGAAGTCGTTCGAGCAAATTGCCATCATGCGCAATATCGACTTTAGGTTGGTGTCAAACCGCGAATCGCTAGATGTATGGATTGATCAGGGGAATTTCGACAAAGTACTTTTCAATATTCTTTCCAATGCGTTCAAATTTACTCCCGATAACGGGTACATGCTCATCTCCATCGATACATTTGTGAATAATCGTCAGAGTGGTTTAACTGCAAATGCTTCTGAATATGTTGAATTGCGTTTCGAAAACTCTGGTAGTATTATGGATGAGAGTGAACTTGAACGTGTATTCGACCGGTTTTATCAAAGCAACGGCAGCAATAGCGGAGGGTCGGGTATTGGCCTTCATTTAGCAAAAATGATTGTTCATTTGCATCATGGCACTATAAGTTCGAAGAATGTTGATAACGGAGTAGTGTTTATTGTTCGTATTCCTCTTGGGAATTCGCATTTATCGGCCGAAGAAATGCCCGTAAACGCTAAGCATAAGGACCTTTATTCCGTCATCCGTTCAGACGAAAAACTGCCACGCCAGTCCGAATATATTGAAATGCCCGAAAATGTAAGCGAAGAATCCGTTTCTAAAGTCACCAAATCTAAAAAAACGCTTGTTTTTGTTGACGACGATGCAGATCTTGGCAAATACATCCGGTTAGAACTTTCGGATAAATACAATGTCGAAGTTTTTGCGGATGGCAAAGAAGCCTGGAAAGTTATTTCGACCACTATTCCCGATGCGGTTATTACCGATTTGATCATGCCCGAAGTGGATGGCATTTCGCTATGTCAAAAGATCCGGCAAAACCGGGAAACAAATTACCTTCCGGTAATTATCCTTACTTCTGAAACAGATGAAGAAACAGAGCGCCAGTGTATCGAAAACGGAGCAGATAGTTACCTGACCAAACCCATTAGTCTTGAATTGTTGAAAATTACACTTGCCCAAACCATACAAACCCGGGATTTGATTCGGAACAAATACCGATCGAACGTTAAACTCGACCTCAATGAGATTCAAATGAGTTCGCCAGACAATCGGCTTGTCGCAAATGTGATCGAGACAATCCGGAAAAACATTGAAAACCCCGAGTTTAGTGTAGACGACCTGAGCCGCGAAGTTGGACTAAGCAGAGTTCACCTGAATCGGAAGCTAAAAGAGAATATTAATATTTCTCCAAGCAATCTCATAAAATCGATCCGGTTGAAACAAGCTGCCTACCTGCTTATAAAAAATAAAGTGAATGTTTCGGAAGTCGCTTATAAAGTAGGATTTTCATCTCCTTCTTATTTTTCAAGCAACTTCCACGAATATTTCGGAATGGCTCCTTCGGAGTTTGTTGTTAAATATATGGATTCGGACGATAAGGAAATCCTGAATAAATTATTTGAAGGTTAATTCAACGAGTCAACTTATTCTAAACCTATATTGTCATATTGAACGAAGTCGAAATGCGATAATTGCCAGATTTTTTACACAACCTCTATCTATACCTGTCTTCTGGTGCAACTCCCAAAAGTGTTATCCTTATCAAACTTGTCCTCCTCTGTTTCCAATTTTTAATTTTTGAGTATCCAACTTTATTGTCAAATTAAATTTTGCCCTGTCTATAATTCTCCTTCTAGCATTTTAAAATTTTCATCACTCAGGTTTTAATAATGATTCAATTAGTATCGATTATGATACATTTATAGACATAATAATCACATATACAACAATTTAAATTTCTATCAAAATTTCTGGAATTTTGAATTTTCAGGTTCAGAATTTTCTTTTTCCGTGTATCAAAACCGATAGCTTTAGTATCAAGGTTCGAGCATCAATCGAAAATTAAAGACAACTTTTGCCTTATGCAACCGATTACATTTTTTCGATTGGTGAGTACATCTTTTATAAACTTAAATTAATGACTAACTTAAATTAATTACTAATGAAGAAAAAAAAACTACTTCTTAAGGTAGCAACATTGATGTTACCTATGTTATTTTTTTCGCTCTGGAGCTTTTGTCAGGTCTCGACAGTACATGGCTCTGTAACAGACGAAAAAGGGGCTCCATTACCTGGAGTAACCGTTGTGGTAAATGGAACAACGAATGGAACAATTACCGATGAGAATGGTAATTATTCTCTTTCAGTGCCATCAGGGGCAACATCCCTGACATTTAGTTTTGTGGGGATGTTTCCCCAGGAAATTCAAATTGGTGGAAAAGCTCAAATTGATGCTGTTTTGCAACCAGATATTAAAAGCCTGGAAGAAATTGTTGTTATAGGTTATGGTACACAGCGAAAAGAAGCTGTAACAGGTTCGGTTGCTTCAATAAAAGGAGATGATGTGCGTGATGTTCCCTCGGCAAATTTCACCCAGGCATTGCAAGGACGCGTTGCTGGTGTAGATTTTTCGCAAACTTCATCCAAGCCAGGCGCTTCAATGCAAATCCGCATTCGTGGTACGCGTTCGCTGAACGCCAATAACGACCCGTTGGTAGTGCTCGATGGTATACCCTTTGCCGGGTCTATTGGCGATATTAACCCAAGCGACATAAAGAGTGTCGATATCCTGAAGGATGCCTCGGCAACTGCCATTTATGGTTCACGTGGCGCAAATGGTGTAATTTTGATAACAACCAATAAAGGACAAAAAGGACAAAAAGCAAGGGTTTCCTATAACGGCTACTACGGTACGAAAAGTGTTTTTGCCAAATATCCCATGATGGATGGGCCGGAATTTGTTAAATTAAGGGCTGCTGCTAATTTGTTTACAAACGCTCAGGATGAAAAGGATGATGTAAATACCGACTGGCAGGACCTGCTCTATAGAACCGGTACAGTATCAAGCCACGATTTAGGTATTTCTGGTGGTACCGAAAAAGGAGCCTACAGTTTTGGTCTGGGTTACTACCGCGATGAAGCTGTAATTCCAATGCAAGACTATTCCCGTTATTCAATTCGGGGTGCTATTGATCAGGAAGTTGGTAAATATATACGCTTAGGTTTCACTACAAACAACAACTACGCTATCGACAACGGCTCCAACCTTGGTGTGGGCGGTTGTTTAAGTTTTACTCCAATTGCAAATCCTTATAATGATGATGGCACCTGGAAAAGAACTATAAGGACATCTATTGACGAAAGTTGGGTGTATACCAAGGAGACCTTGGAAGCCTTAAACGACAAGTATAAAAATCAAAACAGGGCTTATAGTACCTACAACTCTGTCTATGGCGAAATAAAAATCCCGGGAATTGAGGGTTTGAAATATCGGGTTAACCTTGGCTTGAACTTCCGCCAGACGAATGGAGGTAGTTATACGGGAGAGGGCGTATTCAGTACTACTGCTACTACTGTATCAACTGCTAATATCAATAACTCACAAAACCTCAACTGGGCAGTGGAAAACCTGTTAACATATGACCGTAATTTTGGAAAGCACCAGGTTAACGTGGTAGCCTTATATTCAGCCGAAAAAACCTCATATAACGGTTCAAACATTTCTGCCAAAGATATTCCATCCGATGCCTTCCAGTTCTATAATCTGGGTCGGGCAGCCGGAGAAATAACTATTAATCCTGATTATCAGGGTTATTCCGAAAGAGGTTTACTTTCGTACATGGGACGTGCAATGTATGCGTACGACAACCGCTATATGCTAACACTTACATACCGTACCGATGCATCTTCGGTTTTGGCCGAAGGTCATAAATGGCATTCTTATCCTGCTGTTTCGGCTGGATGGAATATAAAAAACGAATCGTTTATGCAAGACATCAATGTTATAAATTCGTTGAAGTTTAGGGTAGGAGTGGGACAAACCTCTAACCAGTCAATTAACCCATACTCTACCCTAGGATTATTAAGTACAAGGCCATACAACTTCGGAGAAACTAATTATTCCGTGGGGTATTATGTTTCCACTTTGCCCAATCCAAAATTAGGATGGGAATACTCTAAAACCCAAAATTTTGGTTTGGACTTTGCCCTCTTTAAAAATCGCCTGTCAGGTACCGTAGAATATTACATAACAGATACAAAAGATCTTCTATTGAGCGTCAATCTGCCATCCACATCCGGAGTGGGAAGTTATATGGCTAATGTTGGAAAAACACAAAACAAAGGTCTGGAATTTTCGGTCAATGGTGTGATATTGGATAACCTCAACGGTTGGACATGGGAAGCAGGCCTTAACCTCTACACGAACCGAAATAAACTCGTACAACTGGCTTCGGGGCAAAAAAGGGACGAAAGTAACTGGTGGTTTGTTGGACATTCGATTGATGTGATTTTTGATCATGAGAAAGTGGGACTTTGGCAAGATGGAGATCCATATCTGAATATACTTGAACCGGGTGGAAATGTAGGTATGATAAAGGTTAAATATGCCGGTGAATATAATGATGATGGTACGCCAAAAAGACAAATCGGGTCTGATGACCGACAAATTCTGGATTTAGAACCCAATTTTCAGGGAGGTTTTAACACCAGGGTAGCTTATAAGGGAATTGATTTAAGTGTAGTAGGAACTTTCAAAAGCGGCGGTACGCTTATCAGTACCCTCTATTCGGCCAGCGGTTACCTCAATATGTTGAGCGGGCGAAGGAATAATATTGACGTTGACTATTGGACCCCTGAGAATACTGGTGCCAAGTATCCAAAACCCGGAGGTGTTATGAGCAGCGATAATCCAAAGTATGGCAATACCCTGGGGTATTTCGATGCGTCTTATTTGAAGATACGTACCTTGTCTCTAGGCTATAACTTTGAAAGCATCAAAAATTTAAGAAATTACGGAGTGGAGAAATTACGTCTTTATTTCACTGTTCAAAATCCTTTTGTGATGTTCTCGCCTTATCATAAAGAATCTGGCATGGATCCCGAAACTAATTCATATGGCAATGAAAACGCAGCAGTACCTTTGAGCTACAACCTGAGACGACTGTTGACTATAGGCACAAACACCCCTTCAACCCGAAACTATTTGGTTGGTTTTAGTTTAACATTTTAAAAAGAACAATAATGAAAAATACGAATATAAAAACTTTTATAGGAGCAATTTTGCTGTCGGTGATCCTGTGGTCATGCACTGACCTTTTGGATGAAAAGCCGCGCAGTATTTATGAACCTGGTTATTTCAAAACCGAAAAAGGGGTGATGGGTGGATTAACTTCCATGTATGCTCACCTGCGTTACATCTACGGGCAAGCTTATTACTACAATGCATGTCTTACCGGAACAGATGAAGCAACGTATGCCCAAAGTGCAGATGGAAACTTTAAGGATCATGACCTTTCAGGTGTGGGATCACTTACTCCTACTTCAAGCCGCTCCGATGTATTATGGGGAACAGCCTTCTCCAATATCAACACTGCTAGTGGTATTATTGAAAATGCAGAAACGGTAGGAACAATTTCCCCAGCTATGGTAGCCGAAGCCAGATTTTTCAGGGCATTCGATTACACGTTATTGGTGCAGACATTTGGTGGAGTACCCCTGGATTTAGGTTCCGGAGAATTGAAATTCAACACTTCAACCATTAGGACCTCCGTACGTAATACTGTACCTGAAGTATACACCAAAGGTATCTTCCCTGACCTTTTGATTTCGGTAAATGATTTACCTGAAAAGGGACGTGTAATAGGTGGCGCAACTAAGACGTTGGCACGTCTGATTTTGGCTAAAGCTTATCTGACTTATGCATGGTGGCTCGAAAATCCAAACAATATCCCCACCTATCCCGAGACACCTCGGACTGATCCTGACGGACATAATGCCCAATGGTATTACCAGCAGGCATACGATGTCGCAACCGCTGCTATAGATGCCCCCGGTGCATTTGGATTACAACCTACTTATTACGATGTTAACCTGGGGGCTAACGATCGTAATAAAGAAATTCTATTGTATGCCGACCACACCCAGTCAAGTGAATTTTATAACGGAGCGAGCCTTACTTATGGCGGTGGTGGTGCACCGGATAACTTTGCAGTTTGGATGATGACATGGAATTACACCAATATAAGAAGTGCCACAAAAACTGACTGGACTGCTACTGTCAGCTCCGTTCAACGTGAGGCAGAACAGCACTTAGGGCGTCCCTGGACCCGTATGTGCCCTACCATAGGTGCAATTGTTAATACTTTTTCTGATAAAACCAATGATTCCAGGTACGACGGTACTTTTACAACCGTTTATAGAGGTAACTGGCCTAAAGGTGGAACAAGTAATGCCTTTCTTTATAATGCAAACAATTTACAGGTGACACCAGGCAGTGCAATTCTATCTTTTCTCGACAGCGAACCTGCGACAGCGATCGATTACTCCAACTCGGTTTACAAGAGTAATATTGGAGCCGGTGTATTGCCGGGAAGAGCGGATTTTGTTATTTCGCCCAATGGCATCAGCAGAATAGTGCATCCGGGCCTTTGGAAACTCGGGGTCTACCGGACCGACAATGGTACCGGCTTAGGTCAGCCAAATGCGGGAAGTACCCGTCCTTTCAACATTGCTAAATTCTCCGAACTTTACCTTGTTGCTGCCGAAGCAGCAGTTAAAGGTGCAACTACTCAACCAGGCAAAAGTGCCAGAGAGTTAGTTAATGTAATTCGTGCACGTGCAGGGAAATGGCGTTGGGACAATAACGGAAACATTGCCAAAGCTGAAGACCATAGTTCTGATGTGACTGCTGCTACTCCTGCCATTATCGATATTAACTATATCTTGGCTGAACGTTCGCGGGAGTATTATGGGGAAGGTTACCGTTGGTTCGATTTGGTACGTACACAAAAATGGACTGAACTTGCTGGTACTTATCAAATTTGTGGAGCCGCCTATGGAAACCATACGCCTGCAACCATAACACGCACCATTGAACCGAAACATTATTTGCGTCCTATTCCTCAAGGACAGCTCGATGGTATGGAAATGACTACTGAGGAAAAAGCTGCATATCAAAATCCTGGTTATTAAAGAATTATTTGTCTTTAAGTTCGCAAGTATTTAGTTGTATAATATTATTTAGGTTGTTTTAAGTAGATAGATGTTCATCCATTTCATGTTGGATAAAGTAACATCAGCAAAGTAGAATTAAGATGGGGGGACACATCCCCCCATCTATTTTTAAAACCCATATTCGGAAGGTTTTGTATGCCTGTTCACCTTTAAAAATCAATCTTCCTCCATCAGGACGACATGCTACTGCTATGTTTAAATGTTCGGGTTAATAGGGATTTCATGGTTCAAAAAAAAATTTCTAACTTTTAAAACCAAATGAATAATTCGATAAAAAAGATACAGATTACATGTGTATTAGCAATTCTTCTTCCCTCATTTTTATGGGCGATTGGAGGACCTGACTACATCTCGACTTCAGGAGGAAAAGGTCGGTTTGCCCTATCTGCATTCGGGAAATCAGCCACATTGTGCATCAGTTCTAAGGACTTCCCCGGGGTAATCCGCGCATTGAACGATCTTAAAATTGATATAGGCAAGGTAACCAGCAAAGAACCCAATATAGCTATTGACAAAATACCACAGCAGAAGGAAATTGTAATTATTGGCACATTCGGTAAAAGCCCGGTGCTCGATCAACTGGTGAAAAGTAAGAAACTCGACTTAAAAGATATTTTAGGGAAGTGGGAGACTTTCCTTATACAAGTAATTGAAAATCCATTGCCTGGAATTGATAAAGCTCTTGTTATTGTTGGAAGCGACAAGCGGGGTACTATCTATGGTATTTACGATGTTGCGGAAAAAATAGGAATTTCTCCCTGGTATTGGTGGTCGGATGTACCGGTTAATCATAAAGATGTGTTATGGGTTAACCCAGGCAGATATGTACAAAGTCCCAGCGTCAAATACAGGGGTATTTTTATTAATGACGAAGCGCCTGCTTTAACCAATTGGGTTCAGGGAAAGTATGGGTTTGTCAAACCAAGTCTGAACCCGCCAATTTATAATGGTGTTGCCAATTATAATCGCGAGTTTTACTCAAAAATATTCGAATTATTGCTCAGGATGAAGGCCAATTATCTTTGGCCTGCCATGTGGAATAATGCATTTAATGAGGATGATCCTGAAAACCCGCGACTTGCCGATGAATATGGCATTGTAATGGGCACCTCGCATCAGGAGCCAATGCTGCGCGCGCAGCAGGAATGGGATAGGCGTTATTTTAAATCCCTCGGTCACTGGAATTATAACAAACATCAGGATACACTTGAAAATTTCTGGAGAGAAGGTATCCGCCGGAATAAAAACTACGAAAGCATTATCTCTATGGGCCTCCGGGGGGCAAATGATTCTGAAATGGCAGGCGGCATAAAATCCAATATTGCCATGGTTGAAAAGATTGTTAGCAGGCAGCAAAAAATTATTGGGGAAGAAATGAATCCGGATATATCAAAAGTTCCTCAATTGTGGTGCCTATACAAAGAAATCATGGAATATTATAATGAAGGCATGAACGTGCCCGACAATATAACCATTTTGTGGTCAGACGACAATTGGGGCAATATCCGCAGGCTGCCAACCGCAGAAGAACGCAAACGAAGCGGTGGATCCGGAGTTTATTATCACTTCGATTATCACGGAGACCCACGGAGTTATGAGTGGATAAACACCAACCCCATTGCTAAAATATGGGATCAAATGTCGCTTGCGAAACAATATGGAGCTGATAGAATTTGGATTGCCAATGTGGGTCACTTTAAAGGATATGAGCTTCCGATGGAGTATTTTTTGAATCTGGCATGGGACACCGAAACATGGAATAATTCCAACATAAATGAGTATACACGCTTATGGGCTGCACGGGAATTTGGACCGGAATATGCCGAAGAAATTGCCGGTATTCTTTCAAAATATACCAAATTTAATGGCAGGCGTAAACCGGAATCGTTATCCCCCCAAACCTATAGTTTGGTAAACTATAATGAAGCCGAAAACGTTGTGGCAGAATTTAAGGCAATTACAGCCCAAGCCGAAACTATTTATAACAAATTACCTCCCATAAAACGCGATGCTTTTTATCAGGAGGTTTTGTTTCCAACAAAAGCCAGCGCCCTGGTTAACGAATTGTATGTTACTGCCGGCAAAAACAATTTGTATGCTGGCCAAAAGCGGGCAAGTACCAACGATATGGCAGCACAAACCAGAGCCTTATTTCAAACCGATACTGCGTTAATGACGTATTACAACCGTGTATTTGCTGATGGCAAGTGGAACCATATTATGGATCAGACGCACCTGGGTTACACCAGTTGGATGCCTCCCAGAAAGAACAGTTTGGATGCTATTGATCTTAAGGAAATTCAGGTTTCCGACTCCGCCATAATGGGTATCAGTTTAGAGGGAACCCATTCAAGCTGGCCTGGTTTGCCCGAAGAAGCAGCTTTGCCAGAATTCGATATCTTCAACGGACATCAGCATTATATCGAAATTTTCAACCACGGAAAAGCACCTTTTGAATATACTATTTCTACAGATGTTCCCTGGCTTTCATTTAGCGAAAATGAAGGAACAATCGGGAATAAAGACCTGCGCGTTTTGGTGAATCTGGAAGCATCTCAGCTTAAGGATGGCAAAACCGAAGGTTACATTAAAATTGAAGGCACCGGCAAGGTCGTTTCCATAAAAGTTAAAGCTTTTCACCCATCAGGGGTAGAAAGAGAAACATTGAATGGTTTTGTCGAAAGTGGTGGACTTGTGTCTATTGAGGCGGAACATTATTCGAAAAATATCGGTCAGGGCAACCGAAAATGGATTAAAGTGGACGATTATGGACTTACTTTATCTGGTATGAGAGCCACTGCCCCGGTTGATGCATCGGCTGCAATACCCGGGAAAGACGCTCCCTGTCTTGAATACCCGATATACCTGTTCTCGAAAGATTCGGTTCAACTTACCTTAATTACTTCGCCACTCTTAAATTTTATGCCCGGACGGGATATCCAAATAGCTGTTTCGATTGATGACCTGGTCCCGCAATATATTACCAATGTTCCTGATAAATTCAAAGTGCATTGGTCAAATCCCAACTGGGCGCAAACAGTAGTGAACCAGGCAAGGCATTGTCAAACAACCCTTAACATCTCAACCCCTGGGTATCATACGTTAAAAATTTGGATGATCGACCCGGGTGTGGTTGTGCAAAAGATAATAGTAAACACAGGTGGGTTAAAACCAAGTTATTTTGGCCCTCCCGAAAGTTACGGCAGGCTTAAATAGGAAACTGATTGTTATATGATGGAAGATAATAACTAAATCGCCCCAAAATAATTAATTTTAGTTCTAAAAAAGAAACATTGTTGTCCGTTAAAAAGTTGTTAATTCTTACAAAACTTGTAATATAACGGATTAGAAACAGGTCG
>JAIFLU010000056.1:0-6291 GCA_020048915.1 Bacteroidota bacterium
CGAACAGAGAAGTTAAGCCCATCTGCGCCGATGGTACTGCGTTAAGCGGGAGAGTAGGTCGTCGCCCAACTTATTTTAAGCCTCATCCCTTCATTGGGCTGGGGTTTTTTTGTTGTACCTTTTATTATCAGGCATAATTATTGTTAATGGTTTTGTCTTAAATTTGGAATCTGATTAAGTACAATTTAAATCTTAGAATATTATAAATTTTAACATTTGAAAAAGCTTCTTTTTATATTGGTTCTTTTGTCTTTGATAATAAAAATTTCAGCGCAGGAACCTGATGATGAGACCCCTGCAGTAAATCGCAATTCCCCCCCTCAGAAAAAGGATACTACTAAATTAAGGATATCGATCAGGCAGTTGCGCAGTGATATGCTTACTTTTGACAGTATTCCGTTTGATACAATCCTTGCTAATATTCATGTCCAAAATCCAATTTCGAAAAAATATTTGTCGAGTAGTTTTTTGGGAAATTATGGATTGGCTGCAAAATCGAATAATTACTTTGAACAAAACAATTCCGAAGATTTTTTCTTTACAAATAACATTAAGTATAATTTTATTCATACAGAAGATATCCTTTATTATCGTACAAATCGCCCGTTTAGCTATATTACCTATAATTCAACAGCCTCTAAGAATGTTGACCTTCAATCTATTAAATTTTTACATACACAAAATGTTAACAAAAACCTCAATTTAGGATTGTTTCTTAAGTTACATGGATCTAATGGGTTATATCAGAAACAAAAATCAACATCCAATGCTTTGTCGCTTTTTTCCGGATACTCAGGTGATTTTTATTCCATGAATACTGTAATTAGTTATAATACTCTTAAAAATGAGGAGAATGGCGGGCTTTCCAATGATACTCTATTTGAGGATGCTACTGATAAGCCCGAAGCTTTTCCTGTTGAATTGCAAAATGCAAATGTCAACTATCGAAACATGTATATTTTTATTAATCAGCGTTTTAATTTAGCAGGGTTACGTAGTTTGTGGGAAAATAAGAATGATTCATTGCGCAAGTTCAGTGGAATTGGATTATTACATACACTCGAATTTGATAGAAATAAACGGAAGTATGAAGATATTAGTGAATCGTCTATTAGTACTTCTATTAAAAAGTTTTACCCGGAATATAATATTGATTCCATTACTACCAGTGATTCCCTTTATTTCTTTCGATTTCAGAATAAATTGGAGCTTCTTTTAGGAAAACAGAACCCCAATGAACCTCCAATACTTATCCGAGCTGGTATAAAAAATATTTATGATATATATAATCGGGCAGTCAATACAGATGTTCAAAAGGATATTAGCAATAAAGACTCTACAGTTCTTAATTCTAAGAAATTTAGCCAAAATAACCTGGCACTCACGGGCGGAATCTCACTTGGAATAAAATCTTTTTTTCTCCTAAATGCAACGGCTGATTTGTTTTTGCAAGGTTATAAGGCCGGAGACTTTTCAATATCCGGAGTACTTAGTAATAAACTAAGCCGAAAACCGGGTAGCCCTTCTTTTGATATAACAATGAATATTGCAAATAATAAACCTGGATATTTTCTTTCCTCTTTTTTCTCGAATCATTATAAATGGGAAAATAATTTTACTTCGACTAAGGAAGTGCAGCCTGGATTTGATTTTAGATGGCCAGCTATAAAATTTGAAGCCGCATTTCATTATTCATTAATATCTTCGCCGGTTTATTTTGATACACTGGCATATCCGCGACAATTTTCTGGAGAAGTATCTGTAATTCAAGGGTTCGCATCCAAAGGGTTTCAAGCTGGAATTTTCCATACTTCTATAAAAGCTATGTTGCAGGTAACCAGTAATGATAAGGTAATTCCATTGCCTCTTATTTCAGCTTACAATTCTAGTTATATTGAGGTGAAATTATTTAAGAAAGTGATGACTGCTCAAATTGGTTTCGATTTGCGGTATAATACCTCTTATTATGCAAATGGCTATATGCCTGCCTTAGGGGTGTTTTATAATCAACAAAACAAGAAGCTAGGCAATTATCCTTTTGTTGACGCTTTTTTAAATATAAAAATAAAGCGAATGAGGTTTTATTTAAAATTCGAGCATGTTAATGCTGATTTATTGTCGCGCACTTATTATTCTGTTGCACATTATCCCCTTAATTCCAGAATGTTGGTTTATGGCCTTTCCTGGAATTTCTACGACTAATTTTTGGGTCGTTATTATTCATTTAATCAAGTTTTATTGTCAGTTAATAAAAGATATTATCACAGCATTGTGTATTTCGTAAATTTGCACTTATGTTTACAAATTTGAAATACAGTAATATGCGGTATATTTGGTGGTTGTTGTTCTGCCTTGTTTTTACTGCATGTTCTCTAAAAAGGGACTATAATATTTCGCTAGAATCATCTGAAGATTTACCTCAAATAAGCAAAAGGAAGCGTTTAGTGGCTATTATTGATCAAAATAGTACGGACTATTTTGTTTTTAAGGGTGAACCAATGGGTTTTCAATTTGAGATGCTGAAACAACTTGGGCAATTTTTAAACCTGGAGGTCGAAATAATTGTCAGTAATAATATGGATGACGATTTTCTGGCTTTATTTGAAGGGAAAGCTGATATTATTGCAAAAAGTCAGGCTCCATCAAATTTTGAGAGTGAAATCGTAACATATGGGTTGCCGCTTTATACAACGAAACATGTGTTGGTTCAACGCAAACAAATATCAGGAAGCAAATTTTTTGTAAAAAAACCTTCTGACCTTGCCGGGCAAAATGTGTATATTCCAATTCGAAGTGCTTATTTGCAAACTTTAAATGTCATAGTTGATAAGGTAAATGGCGATTTAAATGTTTTTGAAATGCCGGGATATAACGCAGAGCATTTAGTGGAATTAGTTGCTTCAAAAAAGCTGGACTATACAGTTTGCGATTATGAACAAGCAAAAATAATGAAAAGGCAGTTTCCTGAGTTAGACTATTCCACTGTGTTAAGTGAAGATAATAGCATTTCCTGGGTTTTTAGGAAAAAAAGCCCGGAGTTGCTTAAGAAAGTTAACGATTGGTTATCCTATTATAGAACATCCAGCCAGTTTGCCATCAAATACCGTAAGTATTTTGAGGATCGGAATAACTATGCCAATATAAGCCACAACTATATAAGCATTCGTACCGGTCGAATTTCGCGGTACGATGATCTAATTAAGAAATATAGTGATGTGATAGGTTGGGATTGGAGACTTTTGGCTTCATTAATTTATCAGGAATCCAGGTTTAAACCAAATGTTAAGTCACATGCCGGTGCTTTCGGCTTAATGCAATTAATGCCAAGTACCCGTAAATATTTTGGTGTAGATACTACTTCAACAGTTGAAGATCAGATTAGGGCCGGAGTGATGTTGATAAAATTACTAGATAAACAAATTGCTCCCCGGATTCCAGATAAAGAAGAGCGGATAAAGTTTATTCTGGCTTCCTATAACATTGGCTGGGGACACATTCTTGATGCCGTCAAAATAGCCGAAAAAGTTGGGAAAGATTCACAAAAATGGGACAATAATGTCGATTCCTGCCTCCTGAGTAAGTCCGATCCAAAAATATTGAGTCTTCAGGAAGTTAAATTTGGATATGCACGAGGGCATGAAACATATTTATTTGTAAAGCAGGTATTAAATAGATTTGAGCATTATAAAAATCTGGTGTCGGACGAATGATCAGGCAATTTCTTTCCAAATATCAATAAATTCGCTTAAAATCATGGCAGTAGCCCCCCAAACCATGCTATTATCTATGTTGAAAAATGGTATAGACTCTTCTTTTTCTTTATAGGAAATAAATTTATTGTCGATAATTGATGGAGATAAAATTAAGGATAGGGGAACTTCGATAATTGAAACAACTTCTTTTTGTTCTGGAATAAATAGTACTGGTTTTTTTAAGAAGCCCACAAAAGGGTGTACGTTATATTTGCTTACTGGAATATAAAGTTCGGTAAGTTTGCCTAAAACGTCAATTACCTCAGTGTTTACACCAATTTCTTCGTGACATTCTCTTAAAGCTGTTTGTACTATATTTTGGTCAATAAAGTCTGATTTTCCTCCCGGAAAGCTGATTTGTCCGCTATGCGCCCCATTATATTCAGAACGTTTTATAAGCGGAAAAAACAATTGCCCTTCCTTTATATAAAGTAAAAGTATAACACCCGCCTCCTGTTTTATTTCTGATTCGAGCATTGCAGCTCTATATGTTGGTGCAAACTTAAATTGTGCATCCTTACCTGGGAGAGGAAGCAAGAGCCTTTCTTTAAGCTTTATTAATTGGCCTTCAATACTCATGATGGTATTCGAAAATATTTGCCTGAGAAACTGTTCAAGTTTAATACTACGTATATCTAAGGGTACTTTCTGGAGTTACCCGCGAAATAATAAATGATGGCACAAGCAGCATTATCAATGTTAAGACGATTGTACCAATATTTAACAGAAGAATATGGATTATGTTCAGGTTAATGGGTACGCTTTCGAGAAAATAAGAACTTTGGTCGAGCTGGATAAAATGAAAGTGGTTTTGCAATGCACAAATGGTTATTCCTATGATATTCCCCCAGATTAATCCTTTTGCAATCAAAAACATCGATTGATATAAAAATATTTTAATTACCTGCCCATCATTTGCCCCCAGCGATTTAAGGATACCGATCATATTAGTTCTTTCCAAGATCAGTATCAGCAGCCCCGAAACCATATTAAAACCTGCCACCAGAAGCATGAGCGATAATATTATCCAAACATTCATGTCCTGTAGACTTAACCAGTCGAATATTTGGGTGTATTTCTCTTTAATATCGGTAACTTTTAATCCTGAGCCATCGGGGTTAAGCTTCAAACCTACAATTCCTGTTATCTGGCTATGTATTGGTTCAATTTTGTTAAACCCTGAAACAGCTACTTCATAACCGCTAATTTCGTTATGTTCCCAGTCATTTAACCGCTGTATGTGTTTAATGTCGCCAATTACAAATATTTTGTCAAACTCTTCCAGCCCTGTTTCATATATTCCTGAAATAAAGAACCTGCGCATTCGCGGAGGATCCTGAACAAAATACATCGCTATTTCGTCGCCGGTTTTTAGCCTTAAAAGGGAAGCAATGTATTTGGAGATTAAAATTTTATTAGACGAAATTGAATCTTTTATTTCGAAAATACTTCCTGAGGTAAGATTGCTTTTGAAGAAGGACCAGTCAAAATCAGTATCAATTCCCTTTAATACAATGGCTTGAATGTCGCTCGTTGTTTTTATTATTCCGGCCTTTGTAGCAAACGATTGCACATGGGTGACATCGGGAATAGATTCAATTTCTTTAACCAGTTTGGGATTTAAATTAATCGGAACAGTTTCGTAGGAAGTATTGCCATCAAAATTCACCACCTGAATATGAGATCCAAACCCAAATACTTTGTGGCTAATTTTATTCTTAAAACCAGTCACAACAGCTACAGCTATAATCATAACTGCAAGTCCTAATGCGATACTTATCGATGAAAACCGCACTATAGACCGAGAGGCATATTTCTTTGCCTCTTTACCTATTACCAATCGTTTGGCTATAAAAAACTCTGCATTCACCTCAATCGAATGTTTATTATGCAAACCTAAGGGAATTTTCTTAATAATATCTAAAATTGTTGAGTGGTCTGTTCTTTTGCTTCCGAAAAATGTCCTAATTTCGGGCTATGAAAATAGGGAATAAGATTGAAGATGGTTTTAAAATTATTTTGAATAGCTTTTTTGTTGGTATTTTATGTTAAAACAGCTTTGCCGAAAATGATACAGCGAGTATCATTGACACAAAACTTACTCCTTAATAAAATTTGAATTAGGTAATTGGGGCATGAGGCAGATGCTTTTGAAGCAATTAAAAAAACACTTACTTTATCCCGACTTTGAATAGAGCCGTTATATGGATTATCGCGTTAAATTTTCGACCTCTCAGATTAAAGGAACAATTAAGCTTCCTTTTTCAAAAAGTATAAGCAACAGATTGCTTGTAATCAGAGCACTTACATCCAAATATTTTCAGATACATAATATTTCGGAAAGTGACGATACCGTGCTAATGAATAAAGCATTTTTAAACAATGATGCTGAAGTAAATATTGGCCACGCTGGAACAGCCATGAGGTTTTTGACAGCTTTTTTTTCCTCTACTGAGCAGAAAAAAATCATCACGGGTAGCGAAAGGATGAAAAACAGGCCGATTGGAGAGTTGGTTGATGCCCTTAATAGTCTGGGTGC
>JAIFLU010000056.1:6303-32950 GCA_020048915.1 Bacteroidota bacterium
TTAATAGTCTGGGTGCCGAAATTGAATATCTTGAAAAACAAGGGTATCCTCCTGTTGAAACAAGTGGAAAACCTTTAGTTGGTAAAGAAATTAAATTACGGGGTTCAATTAGCAGCCAATATATTACTGCGCTGCTATTGATTGCGCCAGTTCTTCCGGAGGGATTAACCATTCATATCAGCGATACGCTCATCTCCTCGTCGTATGTAAAACTTACGCTTGGAATCATGAAAGATTTTGGGATTAAGAGTTCCTGGGAAAATAATACCATTTCTATTCCTCATCAACAATATAGTTCGCATGATTATTCTATTGAAGCCGATTGGAGTGGGGCGTCCTACTGGTATTCCATTGCCATGTTATCGGATACGGCTGAAATAGTTCTTTATGGATTGTTTCAGGATAGTTTTCAGGGAGATGCGTCGATTGTTCGGCTTTTTGAAAAACTGGGCATCACTACGGAATATATATCGGATGGGGTTGTACTCAGAAAATCAGATGTATGTTGTAATTATTTTACTTTCGATTTTATCGATAATCCGGATATGGTGCAGACCTTTGTGGTTTCATTGTGCCTGAAAGGAATACCATTTCGGCTAACCGGTGCACAAACTCTCAGAATTAAAGAAACTGACCGTATTATAGCGCTACAGCAGGAAATGCTTAAATTAGGTTTTGTTATTCAGGAAACCCAACCAGGCGTTTTGGAATGGGACGGTACCAAAAATAGTGTCGATACGGAAATCAGCATCGAAACTTACGATGATCACCGGATGGCACTGGCTTTTGCTCCCGCAGCATTAATTTATCCGGGAATTGTCATAAAAGATGCACAAGTTGTTTCCAAATCTTATCCCGAATATTGGAAAGATATTCAGTCAGTTGGGGCAATTTTGGAATAAAAATTCATTTTTTACTATTTGTAAATCCTCAATTTGTTGAGTGCTCTTCGATAGGCATCAGCATTCCGGTTGTGCTGTTCTAATGTTTTCGCAAAAGAATGTGTTCCCGAGAAATCGGTTTTCGCACAGAAGTACAGATAATCGTGGCGTTGGTAATTTAAAATTGCATTAACCGTTGTGATGGAAGGAATGCAGATTGGCCCGGGGGGCAAACCTGCATATCTGTAAGTATTATATGGCGAATCAATAGAAGTATGCTTGTCGAGTACCCTTTTAATTGCAAAGTCGCCAACAGCAAATTTAACAGTAGGGTCTGCCTGTAAGGGCATTCCTTTTTTAATGCGGTTAATATAAACCCCAGCTATTGTAGGTTTCTCAGCATTGTTTTGGGTTTCTTCTTCGACAATAGATGCTAATATGATAACTTCTTCAGGAGTATAACCAATATTGGAAGCTTTTTTAAGGCGGTTATCGTTCCAGAAACGTTTGTATTCTTTCTGCATTTTTTCGCAGAATAGCTTTGCAGAGATATTCCAATACATTTCGTAGGTATTCGGAATAAACATCGATATAAACGTTTTGTGTGTAAAGCCAAAATTTTCAGCTTCAGCTGGATCATTAAAAAAACGGATCAGGGAAATGGAATCAGTTTCAATTTGTTTTGAAATAGCCGAGGCAAGTTGTGGAAAGGTACGGATATTATTAAATACTAATTTGACAGGTGTTTGGCGACCTGCCCTTAACATGCTTATAAGTTCCCTGTTACTCATGCTGCTTTTTATCTGATATTTTCCTGGTTTTACGCGCTCCGGATATTCCATTTTTTTCGATAACCAGTTAAAACTAACAGTATCCCGGATATACTTATTTTCCCATAGCGTTTTAACTACATCTTCATATTCCGATCCTGTGGGGATATATAAATAAACTTTATCATTCGACTCAATAGCAACATTGGGTTTGTAAACTTTTTTGTATACCTGATATACCCATAACGTACCAATCCCAAACCCTACAAATAATATAAATATTATTATTGATTTCCAGTTTGTTGCCTTTGCTTTTTTTGCTTTTCCTTTCGCCATAGTATCTTTAAAAGTGGGAGCAAATTTACAACACATTCGTTAAAAAGCATTATCTTGGTGCCAACAGTTAATTAATTCTTATGGAAGTTAGAAAGAGAATCGCTTTGGTTGGGCATGATAATCGTAAACAGGAACTTGTTGATTGGGTGGAGCATAACTGGGAAACACTTATCGAACAAAAGCTTGTTTGTACAGGTACTACCGGACGTTTAATTGAAGAAGCTTTGTTGAAAAAAAATAAAGAATATGATTCTAACAGGACGCCAAGTATTGTAAAATTAAAATCAGGACCTTTAGGTGGAGATCAGCAATTGGGCGCCATGATAAGTGAAAATAAAATCGATATTGTTATATTCTTTTGGGATCCAATGCAGCCTCAGCCGCACGATGTTGATGTAAAAGCGCTCCTTCGTATCGCAGTGCTTTATAATGTTGTTATTGCCAATAACCGGTCTACTGCCGATTTTGTAATAACTTCGCTGTTATTTCATCAACGCTATCAGCCTCGGGTAGCCGATTTCTCGGAATATACAAATCGAAAACTCTGAAAATTTAATGGATAATCATACAGGTAATCACCCTATTGGGGTTTTCGATTCCGGATTTGGGGGCCTTACTGTCCTCAAATCAATTCTAAAGGAATTACCCCAATACGATTTTGTTTACTTGGGAGATAATGCCCGTACTCCTTACGGAACAAGGTCTTTCGATACTGTTTACCAGTACACCCTCGAATGCGTTAAGAAATTGTTTGCTATGGGTTGCCACCTGGTGATACTGGCTTGTAATACCGCTTCCGCTAAAGCGCTTAGAACCATACAGCAGCGCGATTTACCCAATATCGATCCCAGTCGAAGGGTTTTGGGAGTCATTCGCCCAAGCGTGGAGGAGATAGGGAAAATTACAAAATCAAATTCCATAGGTATTCTTGGAACAAACGGTACAATTCAGAGCGAATCGTATGTACTTGAAATTGAAAAATTATATCCAGCTATTCAGGTGTATCAGGAGGCATGCCCTATCTGGGTTCCTCTGGTAGAAAATAATGAGCATTTAAGTGACGGCGCCGATTTTTTTGTGCAAAAGCATATTAAAAACCTTTTAAGTAAGAGCGATCGAATCGATTCGGTTATCCTTGGTTGTACGCATTATCCGCTATTAATGGATAAGATTTTAAAATATGTTCCTGAAAACATCTGTGTTGTTTCGCAGGGAGAAATTGTTGCAGCTAGCTTAAAAGATTATTTATTGCGCCATCCAGAAATGGATGCCCGGTGCACAAAAGCTTCTAAGATTCGGTTTTACACTACCGATTCAACTGAAATGTTCGATAAACAGGCTTCTGTATTTTTTGAATCAAATGTAAAATCTATTCATTTGGCATTGTAATCGCTACATTCAAAGATAATCCTGCTAATAAACTGTTTATGCTTGTTTAACAGTTGAATGAAAATTGTTGAACACTCACTTTCCAAACTTAAAGATACATTTCGGCATAGGTTGGGTAGCTGGGTTTATCGGGCGATAATACAGTGAATATTTTGCAATCGCTTAATACATTAATGTTCACTTCACGGGTGTTTCTGACAATAAAAAAATCGCCTTTTTTCACAGGTTTATTATCCAGCTCAATTTCTCCTTCGAGCAAATAGCCCGACATGATGCGGTCATCATTCAATGGAAGGTTATGGTCCATGGTAGAAAGTTCAATTAGTTCGATGCTTACGTCTTGACTATCCAGTGCAATCGGAGCTGTTCCTCCGGCAAATGACCGAATGCTGCGGCCATAAGAAGTATTTACCGGAAATTTGGAGGATATGCTTTTTGAAAGTGAAGGATCGTCTTTTTTATGCTGATCAAAATTCGGATCAAACCAAATCTGAAGAACCTCCGAATTGGAATTTATCTTTTCGAGATGTCGCATTCCTTTTCCCGATTTAATTAATTGCATATCGCCTTCTGTCAGTTTCGACCGTTTACCCGAAACATTGTCCAGTATCTCTACCTTTCCTTTAAGCACATATATAACAATCTCAAAACCAATGTGCGGATGTTCGCTAATGATACTTCCGTATTCTGATTTTACATGCGACCAGTAAAAAATATTTGAATATGGTTTCAACTTACCTTTATCCTGTGGAAACCCAAGCATTTTTTGTTCCAGAATCGCCCCTTCGTTCACCTTTCTGGACACCTGTTCGTTGGTTGGTATTATTGTTACATTCATGGTAGTTGTATTTTTTCATCTTAAATTTACAATTATTGCAAACGTAATCCAATTTTATTTTCAGGGTATTTTTTGTTTTCGAAAGTTTATTATCCTTACGTTTGAATAACGTAATAATTGATTCTACTTATATATAAAGATGAAATTAACGATACTTACTGAAAATGTTGCCGGTAGAAATTGTCTTGCCGAATATAGCTTAAGTTATCTTTTGGAAGCTGATAAACGCGTTCTGTTTGACACCGGAAGTACAGATGTATTTATTACAAATGCCCATCGAATTGGGGTATCCTTGAATTCTGTAGATGTGGTTGTACTAAGTCATGGGCATTGGGACCATGGCAATGGGTTGAAGTTTTTTGAGGGAAAACCTCTGATAACCCACCCCCATGCTTTTGTTAAACGGTTTCGAAAGCGCGATATGAGTTATATTGGTTTGGACAGTAGTTTTGATTCTCTGGAAAAGAAATATAAAATTATAACCACTAGCAAACCCTACGAAATTAGCACCGAAATACTTTACCTGGGGGAAATTCCCCGAAAAAACGATTTTGAAGCGCAAGAAACTGCTTTTGTTTTTGAAGATGGAACAGAAGACTTTGTAAATGACGATTCGGCTTTAGCGGTGAAAACATCAAAAGGGTTGGTGGTGATTACTGGCTGTGCTCATGCCGGGGTTTGCAATACCATTGAATATGCGTGTTCTGTTACCGGAATTAATACTGTCCATGCTGTATTTGGAGGGTTTCATTTGCGAAATGATGGGGAGATAACCCGAAAGACCATTCAATATTTTAAAGATAAAGGAGTTGTAAATGTATATCCTTCGCATTGCACATCTTTTCCTGCATTAACAAGCTTTAGCCGGGAATATAAAATATTCCAGGTTTTAACAGGGGATTACTTTTATTTGTAAAATTAGCTACGGTAACAATTTCGGTCATAGGGCTGAAATACCATCTTTCGAAATAACAACAAAAGCGCAGACAGTTTCGTATCCGGCAGCCATTAAAGCGCTCTCTGACGATAAATAATTTTTAAAATATTTAATTTCAGACCCAAAGTCGCGGTTTTCCTATTCGAATATTTCTTTGTCGTATGGCTTGGTGTCAAAAAAGGCAATTTTCATTTTGCTGTGAATAAGTAAATTTTTTAGTTTGTAATAGGTACCGGAATAAATTGGTTTCCTTTCAAAATGTAATGCTCTTTAATTCCCGCTATACGAAGAGCTGAAAAAGCATTATCAAACTCATTGACCAATTCGTGAGGTAAATGTGCATCGGAGTTTACCATTACTTTTATTCCCAATTTCGACATTTCGTGAAATGCCCAAGCGCCTGGATAAAATGTATCTCCTCTTTTCTTATAAATGCCCCGGGTATTAATTTCTACAATGCATTCCGTTAAACTAATTACTTCGAGGGTTTTTAAAAGTTCCTCTTTAAAAACAGGATGATCTTCAGGTATGAAGCAATCTGGGCGATATTGCATTTTTAATTTGTCGAGGTGCCCAATTACTGGAGGATTAAGGTCTTGAATCATTTTGCGGGAGTATTCAAAAAATTTCCGGGTGACCATTATTGCATCATTGCCGAAAACTTCCGAAAAACCCTTTTTAAATTCTTCGTGAGGGCCATCAATAGTCCAGCGCCGACAATCCTCGTATTTATCTATAAAATGGAGCGAGCCAATAAAATAATCGAAAGGGTAGCTTTTTATTAAATTGTTGGTGTATCCTACTATATCGGGGAAATAATCAATTTCTGCACCTACATAAATTTCTATTTGAGGTTTAAATTCTGCTTTAAGGTTGCTGATCTCTTCGAAGTATTCGTTTAGTCGATTTTGAGGGATGGCCCAATTGCAGTCAAACGGAACAGGGGCATGAACCGAAAACCCTAATGAGGTGAGCTTGCTTTCGATGGCAGCCAGCACATAGTCTCTGGGAGGTTTTCCACCATCGCAGTAATGCGTATGGGTATGTATGTTTGAGACCATCGCTATGAAAGATATTTTATGGAAATCGTTTGCTTAATATCCGGATGCAAACTTTTAGCTACCGGACAGGTTATGGTAGCATGTTCAATGATTTTCCGTTCTTTTTCGGTGTAATTATTGTGAGGGAAAGTGAGGTCAACTAAAATTTCGATAACTCTTCGGGGATCTGTCCCCATTATTTTAGTGGTTTTGGCAGTTGCCCCGTCAATATTAAAATTATGGGTTTGAGAGGCAATCCCAATAATGGTTAGCATACAACTTGCAAGCGATGTGGCCAATAAATCGGTAGGAGAGAAAAATTCACCTCTGCCCTGATTATCAGGAGGGGCATCGGTTAATATTTTATTGCCCGATTTTATATGAATGGCTTCGGTTCTTAAATCTCCAAGATAAATTGTATGCGACGTTTCCATAAATCGATTATTAGTATAATTAAACAAATCTAAAAATCGAAAAGTTTTAAAGCAACGATATTATTAAAATAAAAAAGCCTGCACATTTTTCGAGGGCAGGCTTATTATGTATGCGCTTAAATTATTTTTTAGTTTGAGCGTCGTGTTTTTGCCGGTAAATATTGCGGCTGGCATGCTTTTGTTCCCTGTTAAGCTGGCGGCGTTCTTTAGGAGTAACTACTCCGTCAGACTTGGCAATTTTCTTATCCTTTTGGATTTTTGCCTGCTGCAACTGAAGGTTTCTTTTTTCGCGACGGGTTAATTCTCCGCTTTGTTTGCCTTCCTGGATTCGGGCTTGTTGATTTGCCTGACTTTTGGTTACTCCGGGAGTGGCTGTTTGTGCACTTAATTTACCAGTAAAGCTTAAAGCTACTATTGCGGCAATAACTAGAAGAGTCTTTTTCATATTCGTAATGTTAAATTGGTTTCTTTGCCTATTGGACGTAGGAAAATGAAAAAGGTTTAATTGGGGACCATTTTTTTATATAATAACTTGTCGATGCTGGATAACAATTGGTTACGGTCTACAGGCTTTGAAATATAATCGTTTGATCCGGCTATAAGGCATTTAACCCGGTCTTCCACAAATGCATTTGCTGTGATAGCTATAATGGCAACATCTTTATCTAAATCTCTGATAGCTCTGATGGCATCAAGTCCGCTCATTTTGGGTAAACGGATGTCCATTAAAATAACGTCGGGTTGAGTTCGGTTATGTAATTCAATAGCCTTTTCGCCATTATCTGCATGGAAGAGTTCTGCTCTGGAGTCTTCGAGCGTTTCCTGAAGTAAC
The DNA here is from genome assembly GCA_020048915.1 of Bacteroidota bacterium. GTDB lineage: Bacteria > Bacteroidota > Bacteroidia > Bacteroidales > JAAUTT01 > JAAUTT01. Next base: position 13,761 of record JAIFLU010000056.1, read on the forward strand.
TGAACTGATGGGAGGTCGTCTTCCACAATAAGGATTTTTTTACCGGGCCAGAAATATTCTCCATTTGCAAAATGATCAGTTATAAAAGAAATATTATTGGCAGGACTTTCCAATGGGAGTGTGAAACGGAATTCAGAGCCTTCGGATTCTTTCGAAATAACCCAGATTTTACCATGCATAAGCTCAACCAGGCTTTTACTAATGGCCAAACCTAACCCGGTGCCTCCGTACTCACGCGAAACACTGTCATTCGCCTGACGGAAGCGTTCAAAGATTACTTTTTGAAATTCGGGGTCAATCCCTATGCCCGTATCTTTTACATAAAATTCTATTTCTTTCTTTTTAACTTCATAGCCTAAACGGATTTGGCCTTCCTGGGTAAATTTAATGGCATTTGAGAGGAGATTAGATATCACTTGTCGCAAACGAATTTCGTCGCAAATTAGTGTTGTATCATTGTATTCGGGGGTTTCCAATACTAATTCAATATTTGTTTTTTCATTGTTCTTTAATTCTTTTAAAAACAGCATGTATTGTTCCTGCATTATGTTGTTTATGGAACAGCCTGTTTTATCTATAAAGATGAGGTTTGATTCAATTTTGGAGATGTCGATGATGTCGGAAATGATTTTTAGGAGTTGTTTCCCGTTGGAGTTAATAATTTCGGAGTATAAATTTCTCTTTTCGGAAGTAAGGTTTTTTCGTTTCAATAATTCCGAAAACCCCAGAATGCCGTTAAGCGGAGTCCTTATTTCATGGCTCATGTTTGCCAGAAATGCAGATTTAAGCTTGTCGGACTCCTCAGCTTTTAACCTGGCCGATTTTATTTCGCTTTCCATTAGTTTTCGTTCGGTAATATCCTGAAGGGTACCATGAATTTTTTTTAGCTTGCCGGTGCGGCTGTATATTGGCTCACCGCAAAATATGCAATGTCTGATTTGTTTGTCCGCACGGACAATGTTTATTTCTATTTCAAAGGGATCGATTGTTTCTGGGGGATTCTGGTGAATACTATTGCAAATTTCCCAAAGGTCTTCGTTTAAAAAAGCTTTTAGATCTTCAAAGTTGGGAGAGTTTTCTTGCGAATCGAGTTCGAGAATTTTGAATAATTCATCGGATAAAGTGATCCTGTTGTACTTTAAATTCCATTCCCAGCTTCCGATTTTTGCAATCCGCTGGGCTTGTTTAAGGTGCCATTGACTTTCTGTTAGGGCTTTTTCTTTATTTTTCAATTCGGTAATGTCCCTGGCTGTTGCTATAACATAAATTACTTCGTTAAGCTCATTTTTCTCAGGAACAAAGCGGACATCGTACGTGCTTTTTTTATTTCCGGAAGAGAAAACCATGCTTTCGTTAAAAGAAATTCCAAGACTAAATAACCTGTCTAAATTTTTTTGCCAAAACGAATTCTGTTCCAATGAAAAGTTTAAATCGCTTATGTTTTTGTTAATCAGATTGGGGCGGGTAATGTTCATTATCCTTTCCGCACAAACATTGGCATAAACTATTTCGTGCTGGCTGTTGAACCTTAAAATCATGTCCTCAGAAAACTCAGTTAGCGCTTTGTATTGTTCATCGCGCAAGCGTAGATGCTCGGTTTGCCTTTTAAAGTCCCTTTTTAGTTTTTCTTTTTCGTTAACAAGTTTTTCCTGATGTGTTCGGTTTTCAAGCAAGACCACCAGCATGGTAACCGCATTTTTAATCAGGGTTTTAGTCGATAGAGGAACAATAGTCTGTCCATATTCAATAACAATACTCCCAAAGCTTTCCGAATTTGTTTTCAGATCAAACGTTTCATGTTCAGCATCTTCTCCCTCTTCAAGTAAATAAAATTGGATGTCCTGAAACAATGAATTCATCGATTCCATAAATATGCCCAGAATTCGATTCGAATTCTGAATTCGAGATAGCTGCAACATCAGATTAAGAATATTATGGTGCAAATTATCCATGTTGCCAGAGTTATTAGTTAGAATCTGTTTTATATTCAATGTGTTAAAAAGATTTTAGCTCTAAGGCCTTACAATCTTTTAAAAATCATATAAATATTTCAAAAAGCTAGATAAACTAAAACAATTATTGTCTTAAAAGGCTATTTAAACTTACAAATACAGGGATGACTACTATTTTACATGGCTCGGTTATTACCTTATGCTCGCTAAAAATTATCACGTAGTAGTTGTTTCTTCCCGGCACAAATTACGAAATATTACCAAATAAAAAATGATTGATATTTATTATTCTATTTTTTTCAATGTTAATAGGGTTTTATAAGAAGAATTCCGTTATTTTGAAGTGTATAGTTTACAATTCATATTTTGGTCGTTTATAATTTGAGTCCCATAATAGGGTAAATTTGTTTGTTTTTGACCTCTACTAACTTAACTTTGATTACGATGAGAACGTCAATCTTTATTTTTGTTCTAGGTCTTGTTTTTATTGGAAGCGGCTATAGCCAACCTCTAATGTCGGGTCGAAATGTGCAATTATTTAATCAGGGATGGAAATTTATTTGCGAAGATACTCCCAATGCTGAGAAATCGGATTTTATCGATAAAAATTGGAGAAGCGTCGATCTTCCTCACGATTGGAGTATCGAAGGCCCTTTTAACGAAAAATGGGCAAGCGCTACAGGGTATCTGCCGGGAGGAATTGGCTGGTATCGTAAAGCTTTTTCATTGTCAAAAAGTATGGATGGAAGTAAAATATTCATCTATTTCGAAGGTGTCTATAATAACAGCGAGGTTTGGATCAATGGTCATTACCTGGGAAAAAGGCCCAATGGATATATTTCTTTTCAATATGATTTGACTCAGTACTTAAATTTTGAAAAATCTAACGTTATTGCCGTTAAAGTAGATCATTCAAAATATGGAGATTCACGCTGGTATACGGGGTCGGGAATTTATAGGGATGTAAACCTGATTATTACATCTCCCATTCATATAATACAGCCGGGCAATTTCATCACAACTCCCGAAGTAACTTCCCAAAAAGCTAAAGTGGCAATAGAAGTTCCAATCGTGAACGAATCTTCCAAGGACGCGCACATTACAATTGAAAATTGTATCATCTTTCATAGCGATACGATATTGCGCGATAAACAATCTCTGAAATTAACAGCCAGCAGAGAGTTTGTTTTAAAATCCTCGTTTGAAATAATTAACCCTAAATTGTGGGATATTGAACATCCGGATTTATATAAGTTGGTAACTTTTATCAGAAAAGAGGGAACCTTACTTGATAACCAAACTACTAATTTTGGTATCCGCTCCATTCGGTTTGATGCCGATAAAAGGTTCTTTCTGAACGATAAAAGCTTGAAATTAAAAGGGGTGTGTTTACACCATGATGCAGGTTGTTTGGGGGCGGCTGTTCCCAAAAAGGTAATGGCCCGGCGTTTGGATATTTTAAAAGAAATGGGCTGCAATGCAATCCGAACCAGTCATAATGCATATTCTTCCGATTTTTTGGAACTTTGTGACGAAAAGGGTTTTTTGGTTAAAGATGAGGCTTTTGACGAATGGGAGCTCCCCAAGCGCAAATGGTTAAAAGGCTGGAACGTTGGAGATCCTGGCCTTGATGGTTACTCCGAATATTTTAAAGAATGGCATAAGAGGGACCTAACCGACCAGATTCTTCGCGATCGGAACCATCCCTCGGTTATAATGTGGAGCATCGGAAATGAGGTTGACTATCCCGCCGACCCCTATACCCATCCAATTCTCGACAGCGAAGCCAATCCTCAGACCTGGGCAAAACACAATCCTAAATTGCCCGATGGCAATCGTTTGGGTGAAATTGCCAAAGAATTGGTAGCTATTGTAAAGCAATATGACACTACCCGGCCTGTTTCTGCTGGTTTGGCATCTGTTTTAATGTCAAATGAGACAGGTTATGCCGATGCTCTTGATGCTGTAGGATATAATTATCAGGAATTTCGTTATGAGGGCGATCATAAGAAATATCCCAAACGGATAATTTTCGGAAGTGAAAATGGGATGGCCCTGGATGCATGGAAAACTGTGGCAGAGAATGATTATGTATTAGGTCAGTTTTTATGGACCGGGATTGAATATCTGGGAGAAGCCGGGAAATTTCCAAACCGGTCGAATACGGCGGGGGCAATTGATTTAGCCGGAAATAAAAAAACTGAGTTTTATTTCCGGCAAAGCTTGTGGAGTGAAAAACCTATGGTGTATATAGGGACTTCTGATGCTTCGGAGAAAGAAGAGCCGGGAAATTTATGGTCGCATAAAAAAGCCGAACCTATTTGGAATTGGAAGAAAGGCCAATTGGTTAAAGTCAGTGTTTTTAGTAATTGCGAAGATGTGGAACTGTTTTTAAATGATAAATCTCTAGGCTTAAAAAAGATGTCGGACTTTCCGGCTCATGTTATTATCTGGGAAATTCCTTTTGAAAATGGGATACTGAAAGCGGTTGCAAAAGAAAAGGGCAAAGAACTTGCCTCTTACGAATTGAAAACTGCCGGAGTGCCTGCTCAATTGGTTGCAAGAGCAGATTCTAAAGTTTTGCATGCCGATAGTCGGGACGTTTCCCATATTGCAGTTGAAATTGCTGACAGTAATGGAAACTTAGTATATAATTCCAATAATGAAATTTCGTGCGAGGTGTCAGGCCCTATCAAACTTTTAGGCTTAGAAGATGCCAACCCCAATAATATTGAAGATTATAAAGACAATAAACAAACGTCTTATAACGGAAAGGTCTTAATTTATATTCAATCGCTTGATAAACCCGGAAAAGCTTTTGTGAAAATCACTTCTTCCGGATTGAAACCTGTTGTTATTGAAATCGATGTTAAAAAATAAATTCAATTCCTTATGAAATCTAAACTTGTTTTTACTCTCTTTCTATTTACAACGACTTTTTTTCAGATAAAAGGTCAGGGAACACGTGTTGAAAGTTTATTCGATTCCGATTGGAAGTTTTTCAGGGGTGAAGTTTCCGGAGCCGAGAAGGTCAGTTTTAACGATAAAGCATGGAAGCCGGTAGATCTTCCGCATGATTGGAGTGTGGATGATCTAGATAATCAGCAGCCGGATAAAGTAGTAGGACCCTTTTCGAAAGAAAGTCCGGGAGGAACATCTACCGGTTATGTATTGGGTGGCACCGGCTGGTATCGGAAAATATTTACAATGGGTACAGAAACCAGCGGAATGAGGACCATTTTAAACTTTGATGGTGTTTATATGGATTGCAGTGTATGGGTGAATGGCAAACTCGTGGGGAACCATCCATACGGATATACTGCTTTTAACCTGGATATAACCGATTTTCTAAAATCACCGGGTCAACCCAATGTAATTGCAGTAAAAGTATTGAACGAGGGTAAGAACTCACGTTGGTATAGTGGTTCTGGTATTTATCGGCACGTTTGGCTTATCACAACGCAACCATTACATGTTGCGCCATGGGGAGTTTTTGTAACCACACAGGATGTTTCGAATGGAAAAGCAACGTTGAAAATATCTTCGACCATTGAGAATTCTGCAGCTAAAGTTGCCGATTTTAAACTGGTAACACGCATACTTGCCGCTGATGGGAAGATTGTTGCCACAAATGAGTCTCCGGTACGAACAATTTCGGGTCGAAAGCAAGACATCTTCCAGAATATTAGTATCAGCCAACCTCAATTGTGGTCATTAGAAGAACCGAATCTTTACAGCGCAGAAGTCGAAGTAAAATCTAATGGGTTAACGGTTGATAAGGTTACGATATCGTTTGGAATTAGAACGATTCGTTTTGATGCTGTAAACGGCTTTTCTTTAAACGGGAAGAAAGTACTCTTGAAAGGAGGGTGCATGCACCACGACAATGGGCTACTTGGTTCTGCCACAATTGACCGTGCTGAAGAACGCCGGGTAGAACTTATGAAAGCGTATGGGTTTAATGCAATTCGTACCAGTCATAATCCTCCTTCGCGTCAGTTTTTGGATGCCTGCGACCGAATTGGAATACTGGTTATTGATGAAGCTTTTGATATGTGGGAACGGCCTAAGAATCCACAGGATTATTCCCGGTTTTTTAAACAATGGTGGCAACGCGACATAGAATCGATGGTGCTTCGCGACCGCAACCATCCATCCATTGTTTTCTGGAGTATTGGGAATGAAATAAACGAGCGGGTCGACACTTCCGGTTTAATTATTACAAAACAACTTGCTGATGAAGTACACCGGCTCGATCCAACCCGACCTGTTACGGAGGCTTTATGTTTTTTCTGGGATCATCCGGGACGTGCCTGGGCATTAACAGCTCCTGCTTTTGACATTTTGGATGTTGGGGGGTACAATTATCAGTGGAAACAGTATGAACCCGATCACGCTCAGTTTCCCAACCGGATAATGATGGGCACAGAATCTTTTCCGATAGAAGCATATGAAAACTGGAGCCAGGTGGAGAAGAACCCATGGGTGATAGGCGATTTTGTTTGGACGGCAATGGATTATATGGGCGAAACCGGTATTGGACATAGCAGATTAAATGACGACCCCGATAGTGCCTTTGCAAAACCCTGGCCTTGGTTTAATGCATATTGCGGCGACATCGACTTGTGTGGTTTTAAAAAGCCTCAGTTGCTTTACCGGGACGTAATTTGGCGAAATAGCAAACTCGAAATGGCAGTTCATGTTCCAATTCCTGATGGAAAGAAGGAAATTATAAGTTTATGGGGGTGGCCGGATGAACTTCAAAGCTGGACCTGGCCAGGAAACGAAGGTAAAATGATGGACGTAAGGGTGTTTTCGCGATGTTCCTCGGTTCGGCTGGAACTGAACGGGAAGATTATTGCTGAAAAATCGGTTAGCGATAGCACAAAACTAATCGCCACCTTTAAAGTTCCATATCAAGCGGGAGTTTTAAAGGCCGTGGGACTTGAGAACGGAATTGAAGTGGCTTCTAAAGTGCTTACTACTGTGGGGGCGCCAAAACAAATCAGACTTACCGCCGACAGAACCGTTATAAAAGCAAATCGAAACGATCTTTCGTATGTGAAAATTGAGGTTGTAGATGCCTATGGAAACACCTTACCTAATGCAGCCAATTTAGTAAAGTTAACTGTGAGCGGCGATGGCGAACTTGCAGGGGCTGGAAGTGCTTGTCCTAACGATATGGCTAGTTTCAAGAAGCCACAGTGTAAAACGTTTCGGGGGACAGCGCTTGCCATCCTTCGGCCATCAATAGGAAATAAAGCAGGTGCAATTAAACTCAGAGCCGAAGGTGAAGATTTATTGGCTGATGAGATAATTATTAAAACAAATTAGGGGATTATGTTGAAAGAATCGAAAAGTTGAAGTGGAGTAAAATTGGTATTGAATATACTTTTCAATTACTTTTGAGCTATTAAACTACTAACAATACTAAAAACAGGATGAAAATTAAGACGCGTTTAAAAGGATTTAATAATTCATTTTTATTATTCATTGGCTTATCTTTTTGTGCTTTTCAGGCGGCAAAAGCTCAGCCTATGCAAAACCTTCCCCCTATGATAGGGGCAGAAATTTTTATTGAACCAGGTCAATCTCCCGAAGAAATTGATTCCTGGTATCGCCTGATGAAAGAACAGGGGCTGAGTATTTGCCGGATTCGCATGTTCGAGACTTACATGCATAAACCCGATGGTACCTGGGATTTTACACTTTTCGACTATGCTTACAAAGCCGCCGAAAAATATGATATCAAGGTGTGGGGAAATCTTTTTCCTGCAACCGAATTTACCGATGTGGGTGGTTTTAAATTTCCCCGGAGTAACGAGCATCTGGCCTCCATTGCTGGATATATTAAAAACCTGGTTACACATTTTAAGCAATATAAATCGAGCTATGGATGGGTACTTATAAACGAGCCTGGAAGCGGAAAACTTCCAGATGAAGCATTTACCAAAAATAAATTTAACGAATGGCGTTCTAAGCAGGTTGCCCCAATTTATAACAGCAATGGCTATAATATCTTTTCGTTCGACGAAGAACGGTTTCTTGTGGAGTACAATACATGGTTTTTACAATGGTTGAAGGATGAGGTTTATAAATACGATCCGGGGAGTCATTTGCATGTAAATAACCATGCTATTTTTCAAAATGTGGCAGAATATAATTTTACCGATTGGCGGAATATTCTTACTTCTTTAGGAGGTTCGGCGCATGCAAGCTGGCATTTTGGGTATTTTAAACGAAACCAATATGCGGTGGCGATGTCGGCCAATTGCGAGATAATCCGCTCGGGAGCTGGTAATATCCCCTGGTTAATGACGGAGATTCAAGGGGGCAATAATACCTATAGCGGTTATGATGCCATGTGCCCCACCAAAGAAGAAATTAATCAATGGCTGTGGACTGTAATTGGAAGCGGCGGAAAAGGAGGGATATTCTGGACACTCAATCCACGTGCCTCCGGTTTTGAAGCAGGAGAGTGGGCTATGATTGATTTTCAAAATAAGCCTTCCGATAGATTGCTGGCGGCCTCTTCGGTAGCCAAAACCATTAATGCCAATCAGCAACTTTTTTCGAATGCTCAATTGGTCGAATCGGGTATTAATATTTTATATACCCGCGAATCGCTTTGGACAGAAAAGAAACTTCAAACCGGAGGAACCCATTATGACGGAAGGGACATAGGTGGTGTTATGAAATCATGTTTAAGCTATTTTGAAGCATTAGGCGAAATGGGCATTCAATGTAATCTGAAAGAAATAGATGAGTTCGATTTTAGTAAGGCAGACTTTAAAGGCTCCACTATAATTCTGGCTCATCAGGTTTCTATTCCCTCAAGGTACTGGAAAAATCTGGAATATTTTGTCAGCAAAGGCGGAAAGCTTATTGTGGATGGGCTCACTGCTTATTACGACGAACATGCTCATTGCATCATGAAAACCGGCTTCCCTTTCGAAAAACTCTTTGGAGGAAATATCAAAGAATTTAAACTGGCTGGTAATGTTTTTGATGTTGCGTTGGGAGATCCAAAGTTACTATTGCCGGGGCATTGCTGGAGAGGAATTATCGATAATAAAACAGCCACACCCATTGCAACTGATTCAGGAGAGATTATAGCTACCCGGAATAAATTTGGAAATGGCGAGGTGGTTTGGATTCCTTCCCTTATTGGATTGGGAGGAAGAATTCAAGGGTATGAGCCACTAGTGTCATTTTTAACCAGCGAAACTTCAAATATTACTTCTGCAAATCTTTTTCGGTTTAAAAACCAGCAGAAAGGAATGTTGATGAAAACGTTAAAATCGGGGAATGCCTATATTTCAGTTGTAATTAATAAAAGTAATGCTTTTTGCAAAGTTGAAATTAATCTCCCATCGAAGCTTAAACCAACGGTGTTATTTGCAGATAAGCAAGGTGTTGTCGAAAATACTACCCTATCTATTGCTCCGGAGGAAACGATGGTTATCAAATGGAATAATTAAATGTCACGAGTTTATTGACTGGGAAACTGGACATTCAGATTTGTTCAACTTAACAAAAGACTTTGATTCTAAATATTATAATGTAATCAATAATCAGTAATGCAATGAAAACGAAATTTTTCTTATTAATGGGTATCATGTTTCAATCGGTTGTTTTTATGGCAAATTCACAACCAGTTACGATAAAGATATGGCCGGAGGGAGCTCCAGGGGCTATTAAAAATGCAGATTATCAGGAAAAAACTACCGTAGATCCAAAATCTATTTCTCGTGTCGAAAAGATTAGTGATCCTGAAATGATTGTTTTTCTTCCTCCTGCAGCCAAAGCCACTGGTACTGCGGTATTGATTTGTCCTGGCGGTGGTTATGGTATTGTTGCTATTGATCACGAAGGCTATGCCGTAGCCAAATGGTTAAATGAGAATGGCATTGCAGGAATCGTTTTGAAATATCGTCTTCCATCCGATAAGATTATGGAAAATAAAAGCATTGGCCCGTTGCAGGATGCTCAGGAAGCGATGCGCATTGTTCGCAGAAATGCATTACAATGGAAAATAAACCCTCAAAAAATTGGGGTAATGGGTTTTTCGGCAGGTGGACATTTAGCCTCTACCTTATCTACGCATTATAATGAAAATGTTTATAAAGTTGCCGATAGTGCCAGCGCGCGTCCCGATTTTTCAATCCTTGTTTATCCGGTTATTACTTTTGAGGCATCATTTACCCATATGGGCTCCCGCAATAATCTGATTGGAGAAAATCCAAGTGTCGATCAGATTAATCATTTTTCGAACGAACAACAAATTACATCCGATACGCCTCCTGCTTTTCTGGTGCATTCAGCTGATGACGGAGCTGTCCCTGTGCTTAACAGTATCTCTTATCTGCAGAATTTGAGAAACAATAAAATATCTGCAGAATTACATATCTACCAAAGCGGTGGACATGGGTATGGTTTGGCCCCTAACGGAGGAACCCAGTCTGGCTGGCCCGATGCTTGCCTTAAATGGCTAAAGGTAAATGGAAATTTATAAGGATGTTTTTATACTATAATTTATTACCATGATGCGTAAACATGCTTTTTTCTTGGGATTTTTATTTGCAGCGCTTGTTTCATGTAACAGCGGTTCTTTTCATTCGTTGCGCGAAGTAATCAACCTGAATGGGACCTGGAAGTTTGCCCTGGATACTGCCGGAGTGGGTATTTCTGAAAAGTGGCACACTACTTCATTATCCGATTCGGTTAAGCTCCCAGGTACATTAGACGAAAACAATCGGGGAATTATAAATACAAATAAGGGCGAAACAATGCGGCTGTCCCGGGAGCGCATGTTCGAAGGAATGGCCTGGTATCAGAAGGAAATCGAAATTCCCAAAAGATGGAGTGGCAAGCATATTCAACTCAATATGGAACGCACAAAACCCACCATGGTATGGGTAGATACTATGCTGGTGGGCAAGAGTAATGATATCCTCGCAGCTCAGGTTTATGATCTTTCAATCCGATTATCTCCCGGAAAACACACACTCACTATTTTAGTTGATAACGGAAAAGGTTGCGTTCCTCAGGGAATTACAGGTTCGCACTCCTGGACCGAACATACTCAAACCAACTGGAATGGTATTGTCGGTAAATTTAATCTCGAAGCTTCTAATACTGCTCGAATTATTGGAGTTCAGGTTTATCCGGATATTGACAGGAAAACAATTACTGCAAAGGTGAAAGTTTTTTATCCCGGTGTAAATCCGGGAAAAGCAGAATTGACGTTTAATGCAAATGCCTGGAATACCGAAATAAAGCATAAGATTGCTCCTAAAACAGTATCTGTTTCGTTAAATCCTGGCGAAAATATTCTGGGATTTGATTATGAATTGGGAGAAAAGGCTCAATTATGGAGCGAATTTAATCCGGCCATGTATAAATTGGAAGTAACCTTATCGGGCGAAAAGCCTCTCGACAATATTACTACCAACTTTGGAATGCGAAAATTTACCACATCCGGGACTCAGTTTACAATTAATGGATTGAAGACTTTTCTTCGGGGGAAACACGATGCCTGCATCTTTCCGTTAACCGGATATCCTCCTATGGATGTGGAGTCGTGGCAAAAAGTATTTAAAATAGCCAAATCGTACAACATTAATTTTTACCGTTTCCATTCCTGGACACCTCCCTTGGCTGCTTTTGAGGCAGCTGATATCGAGGGGATATACCTTCAACCCGAATTGCCTTTCTGGGGTGGTTTCAGCAAAACGGAGAACCTTGATTTAAATGCATTTCTGTTAAAAGAAAGTAAAAATATTCTGGATGTTTATGGAAACCATGCATCGTTTGTAATGTTCGCTTTGGGAAATGAATTGTCGGGCGATTTGGAGGTTATGCAGGACATGGTAAAACAGTTAAGGTTGCAAGACGATCGGCATCTTTATGCATTTGGGTCTAATAATTATTTGGGTACCCGCGGACAGGTGGAAGGGGAAGATTATTATGCGGGTTGCCGGGTGGGTGCGGATACCGACTCTTCTTACCGTACTCATATTCGTGCATCTTTTTCGTTTGCCGATGCCAATGAAGGGGGGGATGTTAACGGTCGCTATCCATCCACAAATTTGAATTATGCCGGAGCTATCTCAAAATGTTCCATTCCAGCCCTTGGAACAGAAGTGGGGCAATACCAGATTTATCCCAATTACGATGAGATTAAAAAATATACCGGAGTATTGAAGCCCTGGAATTTTGAAGTCTTTAAAAAACGTTTGGAAGAAAATAATTTATCCGATCAGGCAAAGGATTTCTTTAAAGCTTCAGGTGCATTAAGCGTTATTTGTTACAGGGCGGATATTGAAATGGCGCTTCGGACTCCCGGTTTTGGCGGGTTTCATTTGCTCGACTTACAGGATTTTTCTGGTCAGGGTACTGCTTTGGTGGGCATTCTTGATGCATTTATGGATAGCAAAGGATTGATTACGCCGGATGAATTTAGCCAGTTTTGCAATCGGGTTGTTCCTTTATTATTGATGGAGAAATATTGTTGGACTAACAACGAAACTTTCAAAGCGAAAGTTGAGGTAGCGAATTATTCCGCCGATGCTTTTAAAGACCAATTGATAAACTGGGTGTTAAAAACTTCGAAAGGCGAGGTTATAAGTCAGGATAAAGTTAAAGCAGACATTCCACAAGGCGCGCTTGCTGAAGTTGCTACGTTGAATATTGATCTTTCGAAAATTACCAAAGCCGAAAAAGTATCCCTTGAAATCAGTTTGGAAGGAACACCCTTTAAAAACGCCTATCCCTTATGGATTTATCCGGCAAAAACTAATACCATTGTTCCAAAGGGAATTCAGGTGTCCGAAAAACTTGATAAAAATACATTACAAAGCCTTGCTAATGGGGCAAAGGTGCTTTTATTCCCGAATCATAAAGATGTTGAAGCGCTCACAGTAGGAGGGCTTTTCACTCCCGATTATTGGAATTACCGAATGTTTAAAGGTATTTCGGAATGGTTAAAGAAACCGGTGTCACCAGGAACCATGTCGATATTAACCAATCCTGAACTTCCAATGTTTTCAGATTTTCCGACAGAATTCCATAGCAACTGGCAATGGTGGTCTATTGTTAAAAATAGCCGACCGTTTATTCTGGATAATACCCCTAAAAACTTTAGGCCATCAGTGCAAGTAGTTGATAACATCGAACGAAACCATAAATTGGGACTTATATTTGAGTTTACCGTAGGCAAAGGAAAACTGCTTGTTTGCATGTCGAACCTAAAAGCTATCCAGGATAAACCCGAAGCCCGACAATTATATAGCAGCCTTTTAAAATATATGGAATCGGATAGTTTTCAGCCCAAACAAAACCTGACTCCAGAAGAGCTTACTGATTTATTCAGTGAAAAAGTTACTGCTAAGAAAATTACAGGGGTAAAGAATATTTCATATGAATAGTTTTTAAAACTGTAAAACATTTTAAATTAACGATATATGTGTTTTATTTTTATTAATATAGGCTATGTATAAGTATTTAATTGTTTTATTATTATTTGTTCACATAAATATTGGCTTTTCCCAAAGGCCTGTACTTCATTTTTCGTTTGATGAACTGAAAGAAAGCCAATTAAATGATTCGATCGTAGGGCAGTACAGTATAGTTGAAGGTATTTCAGGAAAGGCTATTCAAACCGATGGATACACAACTGAGATCTTTCGAAAACCCGATGGATTATTCTTTCCCAAGCAAAGCTTTACGATTGATGCCTGGATTGCGCCACAGGAATATTCCTGGAATCAGTCGGCTATTATAAACCAGCAACGAGATAACAAGGAAGGTTTCTTTTTTGGAATTAACTTCTCTGGAAAACTAATTGGTTCAGTTGCCAGTGAAACTGGTTGGGTTACCTGTACAACCGACAAAAGTATAGAACTTTTAAAATGGACGTATGTTGCTATGACATTTGATCCCAAAGCTGGTATATCTCTATATATTAACGGAAAACTATCGGGTCAATGTGCTTTTAGCGGAACACCGGTAATGGCAAGTAATGTTAAGCTTTGTATTGGTAAAACACAATATAAAATGGCACCTGCTTATACAGAAAGAGCTTCTAGCAAGGCATCTCCGTCCTGGATGTATTTTGATGGGTTGATTGACGAGATTCATGTTTTCGATAAAATAATCTTAGAGAAAGAGATTGGTGAAATCTTTAACTCAGTTCGTGTTAATCAACCTAAACCATTAAACTTTCGGAAAATGCCTTCAGGCCCCATTGGGTATAACGAATTTGGAGCCTTCTATACTAAATTATCCTATTCGCCCGGGTGGGATTTATTATGGAAAGGAAGTGATTATCCTGATGTGGTTGTAACCTTTGAAAATAAACCAGTCAAATTAATTTTCTGGCGGGGAACCGGCTATATACCTGCTTTTGTAAGCGAGAATGGCATTTGGATGTCTGATCAGAGTCTCGAAAACTTTGGGACTGGCGAATGTTATGAAGCCATGGGCGATAAAAACTGCAGGTATTCGAATGTGAGAATTTTGGAATCGTCACCTGCCCGATGTGTGATACATTGGAGGCATGCACTTGCAGGGATAAAGCATTCTATTTTGCACGAAAATACTTATGGATGGGGAGATTGGGCTGATGAGTACTGGACGGTTTATCCCGATGGGGTAGCTATTCGTAAGCAAGTATTGCACAGCGATTTTTTTGAAAAAGAGCCGGGTAGTTTCCAATTTCAGGAAACGATATTTTTTAACCAACCCGGTACAAAACCTCAAGACAATGTTGATCTGGATGCGATTGCATTTTTAGATATGGATGGCAACAAAGCAGCATACAGCTGGGCTGAAGGAGCGCCGAAAAATTTTGATAAAACGGAGTTTCAGCCAATACAACTGGTAAATTTTAAGTCGAAATATAAACCTTTCGGAATCTATACTCCCGATCGGGTCACTTTTCCTTTTAGTTTCGGATGGGTCGAGGGGTATTCCACATTTCCATGCTGGAATCACTGGCCGGTTGCGCAAATTCCAAGCGATGGTAGAAATGCGGTTGCTCCCGATAAACCAAGTCATTCGTCTCTTACCCAAGTGAATGGTG
Source organism: Bacteroidota bacterium (assembly GCA_020048915.1). Lineage (GTDB taxonomy): Bacteria > Bacteroidota > Bacteroidia > Bacteroidales > JAAUTT01 > JAAUTT01. Next base: position 28,797 of record JAIFLU010000056.1, read on the forward strand.
ATCATCAGGTGTTCGAAAAAGGTCCGGATAATACATTTATTGCACGCTCTATCGCAGGTATGACAATGGAACCAATTGATTCTCTACTATCACTGGCAAAATCATGGAATTTTCCTGCTAATATTACTATAGCAACTAAAGGGTTTCTTTTTCAAGGATACGATAAATACCAAAGGTCTTATATTATTGAAAGTATAACCAAAGATTCTAAGCAACCTTTGCAGTTAACTGTTCATGCAACAAAGCAGCAACCTGTTTCAAATTTGGTTTTTATCTTAAAAAACTGGAGTAATACCCCATCAGTTGTTGATTTAGATGGCAATAACTTAAATCCCAGCCAATATAGAATTGGGTTAAGACAGCTTTTAGAAGGGAATCAACTTATTCTCTGGATTTCGGTTAAATCGGCCAAAGACCTGAATGTTAAGATTATTCCATAGTTTTTGTCGATTTTTAGTTTAACCAAATAAAAAAAGCACAAAGGATTCCTTTATCAGGGCCTTTGTGCTCAAAGTTAGTAGTAGTTTTATTGTATTTTTATGTTGACAATTAGTATTGATTGATAACTGGTAGTTTACACTATACTATTCCCAAATCGAGCATGGCATTGGCAACCTTTAGAAAGCCTGCAATATTGGCTCCTTTAACATAGTCTACTGTACCATTGGTTTTACCATAACGGACACACGATTCGTGAATGTTCCTCATAATTTGGTGAAGGCGCATATCCACTTCTTCTCTGTTCCAATTAAGTTTCATGGAGTTTTGTGCCATTTCCAAACCAGAAGTAGCGACGCCCCCGGCATTTGCAGCCTTTCCGGGAGCGAAGAGCAACTTGCTGTTTTGAAGCAGGTGAATAGCTTCAGGTGTACATGGCATATTGGCGCCTTCGCATACGCATATACAACCATTGCTTATAAGTTTTTCGGCATCATCTTTATTCAATTCGTTTTGGGTAGCACAAGGCAAGGCGATATCGCACTTTACTTCCCATGGGTGTTTACCGGCAACAAATTCGGATGAAGGGAATTCCTCGGCATAGGGGCGGACAATATCTTCGTTGCTGGCGCGTAACTCAAGCATAAACTCTATCTTTTCGCCCGAAATGCCATCTTTGTCGTAAATATAGCCATCTGGTCCCGAAATAGTTACTACTTTGCCTCCCAGTTCGGCGACTTTTTTAACAGCTCCCCAGGCTACGTTTCCAAATCCCGAAACGGCAACCGTTTTTCCTTTAAACGATTCACCGATGGTAGCCAACATTTCATTTGTAAAATAAACAACTCCAAAACCAGTTGCTTCGGGGCGTACGAGACTACCTCCCCAGTTTATTCCTTTGCCGGTAAGAACACCGGTATGTTCATGCGTCAACTTCTTATGCATACCAAACATGTAGCCAATTTCACGGCCACCAACTCCTATATCGCCTGCCGGAACATCGGTTTCTGAACCAACAACTTTCCAAAGTTCCAGCATAAACGATTGGCAGAAGCGCATAACCTCGTTGTTCGATTTGCCTTTTGGATCAAAATCAGAACCTCCTTTTGCTCCTCCCATTGGTAAAGTGGTGAGGCTATTTTTGAAAATCTGCTCGAAACCGAGAAATTTTAATATGCTGATATTGACACTTGGGTGGAACCGAAGACCTCCTTTATATGGTCCAATTGCATTATTGAACTGAACCCGGTAACCGCGGTTAACGTGTACTTTCCCTTCGTCGTCGACCCAGGGAACTTTAAACGATAATGTCCGGTCAGGTTCAATTAACCGATCTACAATATTGGCGCTTTCGAATTGAGGATTAGCATTGTATACTTCCTGAATAGATTCCAGCACTTCGTGCACTGCCTGATGGTATTCTACTTCTCCGGGATAGCGTTTCGTTAAACCGGTCATAATTTGATTTACATCCATAGAAGCTGAATTGATTTATCTTATAAAATTCATTACAAAAGAACAATAATGCAAATACTAACGGTTGATTTTTATCATTATAAAACATATTCTTTGGCAGCTAACTTAAAATGACTTAATTCGTAAAAAACTTGATATAATTTGTTCAGAATGAAAAATTTGTTCCTGGTCATTGTTTTATTTATTACACCGCTCATTAATGGGATTTCACAAGTTGTAGTAAATGAGGTGCTGGCGTCAAATGTCAATTCAGTTTTTGATAAGGGGCAATTCAATTTTTCGGGGTATATAGAACTTTATAATAAGAATGATTTTTCGGTTGATATAACCAATTATTATATAACCAACGATATTTCTAGGCAAACGCGTTATAAATTCCCTTCGGGAATAATTATTCAACCAAAGCAATTTCTTAAAGTTATTTGCGATGAAGCAAATTATTGGCTGCATACCAATTTCAAACTTGATGCTGATGGGGGAATAATAATTTTGTCGAATAGTAATTTGCAGGTTGTTGATTCGGTTTCCTTTCGTAGGCAATATCCTGATATTTCAATTGGAAGGAAGCCCGATGGCGCTGCTGGTTGGACATACCTTGCTTACCCAACTCCGGGAGCTAAAAATAACGTGCAAAGTGGCAGCCAATTGTGTGCACAACCTACCATTTCGCCAAATCCGGGATATTATACCGATAATGTTACAGTTAGGATTTACTCCAACATGGGGAATGCGACAATTTATTATACCACTGATGGGTCTGAACCATCCAACAAATCAAAATTATATACCGGGCCGTTTGTTATTGCCGCCAATACGGTGGTAAAGGCAAAAAACTACCATAATGAATACCTTCCAGGGACAAGTTCATGCAATACCTATTTATTGAAAGAGCATGTTTCCAAGCTTCCTATAGTCTCAATTTCAACGAACCCAGACTATTTGTTCAACGATTCTATTGGGATTTATGTGGAAGGGAAAAATGGAATAGCTGGCAATTGCGTGGATAAAGCAAATTGGAACCGTGATTGGGAGCGGCCGGGTTTTTTTGAATATTTTGAACCGGATGGAAGGCGCAGGATTGTTCAGGGAACAGATTTGAAAATTTCCGGTGGTTGCAGCCGCTCAAATCCCCAAAAGTCTTTTGGCATTTTGCCGAGTTCCAGATATGGAAAGGGTTCCATCGATTATCCTTTTTTTGCATCGAAACCCGATCAAACTAATTTTGGTAGTTTAATGGTTCGTAATTCGGGGAACGACTGGTATACTGCCAAGTTTCGGGATGCCTTTATGCAAAACCTTGCCATTCATAATATGGACCTGGATTATCAGGCTTTTCAGCCGGTAGCGTTTTATGTAAATGGTGCTTATTGGGGAATTATGAACTTGCGGGAAAAGATTGATAAAAATTATTTTCGGGCAAACCATAATCTGCCATCTGATAGCGTGGATATGGTTGAAAAAAATGGTGAAATTATTTGCGGCGATAATAAAGGATATTTGTCGTTTGTCGATTCTTTAACAAAAGTGGATATGTCGAAACCGGAAGGTTTTGATTTTTTAAACAGAAATATAGATATTGACGAATACCTGAACTATCTGGTACTGGAAATATATTGTGGTAACCACGACTGGCCTGGGAATAATAATAAGTTTTGGAGATCGAAAGCTGCCGGTTCAAAGTGGCGGTGGATGGCAACTGATCTCGATTTTGGATTTGGATTATACAATTCCAGTGCATTTGATTCAACCCTTAATTTTGTTACTGCTACCAATGGACCGAAATGGCCAAACCCTCCCTGGTCCACCCTCCTTCCCCGTAAAATTTTTGAAAACCCAACAACCCGCGACTTGTTTATTCAAAAAATGCAGACTGCCATCCATACCATTTTTCGTCAGGAGAGGGTGAATTTTCTGGTCGACAGTATTAAAAATATGATGGCACCCGAAATGCCCTATCATTGGAAACGATGGTGGGGAAGCGAAAGCCAGTGGAATAATGAAGTTAATAAGCTGAAATTATTTAATCTCGAAAGAGGTCCTTTTATGGAAAATCATTTAAGGGATTTCTTCAAACTTGATCAAAGTAACGTCTCGGTTTCGATTAAATCAGCAGGTAATAATCAGGCGTCATTTTATCTAAACAATATTATTGTCAACGATTCCCTTCCCGTAAAACTGGTTGCTGGTCTCACTGCCGAAATAAAAGTAGAAACAAATCCCGGTTACGAATTTGATTTTTG
>JAIFLU010000176.1 GCA_020048915.1 Bacteroidota bacterium
AAAAATCTCGAAACTATTTATTGACCCTAATAATAAACTTTCGACTTACCGCGAAAATATTAATCGGGGAATAATTGACATTTCGGATACCCTCCCCCATAAAATTAAAATTACGGCTACAGATGTTTCGAAAAATTCATCAACAATTTCTTTTATTATCAAGTTGGATAAAAAGAAATACCCTGAAACTAAAATTACAACAGACACTTGTACAAGGCTTTTTTCCTACAAAACGGATAATAGTTATAGAACCGATAGTTTTAAACTTTATATTCCCGATAATGCGCTATATACCGATTATTGCTTTAAATACTTTACCCTTCCTCAGAAATCGGGTTATTATTCAAAAATTTATCAGGTAAAAGAATATGACACTCCGTTTCAATATCCGATAGAAATTAGCATTAAACCCTCCGGAATAAGTGACAGCTTGTTAAAAAAGGCGATAATTGCCCGTTTAGATGAAAACAATTTTGCGTATAGTATCGGTGGTATATTTGAAAATAATTTCTTGAAAGCAAAGACTTATTTTTTAGGAAACTTTACTATTATTATCGATACGATTGCTCCCAAGATTTCACCACTGAGAAATTTTACAACCGAATATCAGGGGATACGGAAAGAATATATTGCATTTAAGATTACCGATAACCTTTCGGGTATTCGAATTTATTCTGGATTTATAAACGATCAATGGGCTTTGTTTGAATACGATGCTAAAAACAACCTTTTAACTCACCAACTCGATTCATCCCGGTTTGAATATTCAACTGAAACTAATATAAAAATCGAGGTGTCGGATTTAAAAGATAATGTTTCTTCTTTTACCACTAAATTCAAACCTATCAAATAATTATACCGCTATTAATGCCTGCTGTAGATTTTAAAACAAGCGAATCGATCCGGATTGCAGGAATTATGTCAGGCACTTCACTGGATGGAGTCGATATTGCTTTGTGCTGTTTTTACCAATCTAATTCCGGTATTTGGAATTATAAAATTGAAAAGGCGGAAACCTTTCCATATACAAAGGAATGGAAAGAAAAACTTATTCAAGCAGAAACTTCATCGGGATTAGAACTGATTCTGCTGCATAAAGAATATGGTGAATTCCTTGGAAGCCTTATTAACAAGTTTATTCGAACAGAAAAAGAAAAACCCGAATATATTTCATCGCATGGGCATACTATTTTTCACCAACCTCAAAAAAAGCTCACTTTTCAATTGGGAGATGGAGCCTGCATAGCAGCAGAATCGGGCATTAATACGGTTTCGGATTTTCGCAGCTTTGACGTAGCGCTGGGTGGTCAAGGTGCCCCCTTAGTGCCCATTGGTGACAAATTACTCTTTGGAAATTACGATCAATGCTTGAATCTGGGAGGGTTTGCCAATATATCTTATGATTCAAAAGAAACGAGAATAGCGTATGATATTTGTCCGGTAAATATTTTATTAAATTATGTCTGTCAAATATACTTCAATACTGATTTTGACAACAATGGGGCATTTGGTAAAATTGGTAACGTAGATTTGGAATTATTTAATACCATGAACCAGTTGGATTATTTTCAAAAATCTGCTCCCAAATCGCTTGGAAAGGAATGGGTAGTTGAAAAAATCTTTCCACTTTTACCTAATAAAAGATTAGAGAAACATGATATACTGAGAACCTTATACGAACATATCGCTTTTCAAATATCGGCTGTATGCAATGCCCATCCGGGTCACCAAATATTAGTGACCGGAGGAGGTGCTTTCAATACTTTTTTAATTGAATTATTAAAAAGCAAAATTAATAAAGTGGTAATTTTACCTGAAAAGACAGTTATAGAATTCAAAGAAGCGTTGATTTTTGCTTTTTTAGGATTATTGCGGATAAAAAATATTCCCAATTGCATTGCGACGGTAACAGGAGCCAGAGAAGATAATTTAGGGGGCACACTTCATATAATCAAATAATTATAAAGAATATGAAAAATTTTGTAGCATACAATCCCACCAGCGTCTATTTTGGAAAAGGGGTAGTAAATCAACTTGGCGAAGTAGTGAGCAAACTTGGATTAAAGGTTTTGCTTATTTATGGAAAAGGTTCAATTAAAAAAAATGGAGTATACAATGACATCCAATCTCAGTTAAAACAAATAAACGCAAAGGTATGGGAATATGAGGGGATTAAATCAAACCCAATTGTTGAAGATGTTGATGCTGCTGCAAAAATGGGTATTGAAAACCAAATTGATGTAATAATTGCTGCTGGAGGAGGAAGTGTAATCGATTCAGCCAAAATTATTGCTGTTTGTATCGCTAATAAAAGTAAAGGCTGGGATGTAATGAAAAACAAAATAACTATATCTGGTGCTATTCCATTAATAGGTATTTTAACCCTGGCAGCTACCGGCACTGAAATGAATCCGGTTGCCGTAGTTCAAAACCATGAAACAGAAGAAAAAATCGGATTTGGCCACCCATCTATGTTTCCAAAACATTCGTTTTTAGATCCCCAGTATACCGCTTCGGTTCCTGCAAATTACACATCGTACGGAATAGTTGATTTAATTGCCCATAGCCTCGAAAACTATTTTGGAGATGGCGATGCAACACTAACCGATCGCTTTGTGGGAGCAATTATTCAGGAAGCAATTGAATATGGCCCAAAACTCATGAACGATCTTACAAACTATGAATATCGTTCGAAAATTATGTGGGCTGCCACCAATGCCCTAAATGGAGTAACAGGAAATGGAAGGGTTACCGGCGATTGGGGCGTTCATGGATTAGGCCATGTACTTTCACTGCTCTACGATGTTCCTCACGGAGCTTCCCTTTCTATAATTTACCCCGCTTGGTTAAAATTCCACCTTCCCTTAATCCCTGAAAGAATAGCGCTTTTAGGAAAATATGTTTTCAATATTAATTCGCCCGAAGAAACGATAACCCGGTTTGAATTACTTTTCAAACAATTGGGAAGCCCTGTACGTTTATCGGAATTGAAAATTCCAAATATTAATAACGAAGAAATTATTCGGGTTTGGATTAAAAATAAAGCCCAGGGAGCTTACTTTAAGTTTAAACCAGAAGATTATACAACTCTATTACAAGCATTTGAGTAAAAAACAAAAAGGGCGGTTCATCACGAACGGCCCTTTTTTAACATTTACAACTACTAACTAACTACCTAATTTATGAGAAAAACACTACTAACCTTTTATATTTCGTAACATTTTTGGCTATTTTAACATTTAACAAGGTTCTAAATACATCTTATTCAGACTACTAAAAACAAAAACCTCCTTATTAAATTCTGCGCAAAGGTAAACTTTAATTTCAAACCAACAAAACAATTTTTAATTTTTATTGATACAAAAATACTAGTTTACTTTCAATCTTTCAAAAAACCTGTATTAATAAATTGTTAAATAATCATCATCAATTACATTACAAAAATAATCATTATTTTTAATTTTACAAGGGGGGCAATAATTATTTATTAATATTTTAACATTTTACCCTAATTTTTTTAAGGGTAATTCTATTTTTTTATTTTTTGACAATTATCATGTTTTTTTATATGAATGAAATTTAAATTGAAACCCTTATTTTTGTATTTACAAATAAAACCTTACCTATGAGAAAAATCTTCCTATGCTTCACATTTCTTTCAACACTGTTTATTGGAGAAAATAGTTTTGGATGCACAAATTACATTATAACCAAAGGAGCGTCAACAGATGGATCGGTAATGATATCGTATTCAGCAGATTCACATACTCTTTATGGAGAATTGTATTATCGTCCGGCTATGGACTATCCTGCTGGTGCGTTACTGCAAATTTATGAATGGGATACCGGCAAACCTCTTGGTAAAATAAAACAGGTTCGTCATACCTATTCTGTAATTGGAAATATGAACGAATATCAGGTTGCTATTGGAGAAACCACTTATGGTGGCAGGGAAGAATTGGTCGACACCACTGCCATAATGGATTACGGAAGTCTTATTTATGTAGGACTCCAGCGGTCAAAAACTGCCCGTGAAGCAATACAGGTCATTTCTCAGTTAATTGAAGAATATGGTTACTACAGCAGTGGTGAATCATTTTCTATCTCTGATAAAAACGAGGCCTGGATTATGGAGATTATTGGAAAAGGCTCTCCAGAAATACAAAAAGACAAAAAAGGCAAAGTAATTGGAAAAAAATATAGCAAAGGCGCCGTATGGGTCGCACGACAAATCCCCGACGGATATATTTCGGGACATGCAAACCAGGCCCGAATTACCACTTTCCCAATTCAGCAGGCAAATGATTTTAGCAACCTTAATCAGACTTGTTATCATGCTTCCGATGTAATAAGCTTTGCCAGAGATAAAAAGTACATTCCTGCCAGTTTAAAAGATGCTGATTTTAGTTTTTCGGATACCTATAACCCGGTTAATTTTCACGGTGCCCGCTTTTGCGAAATCAGGGTTTGGTCGATGTTTAACGATGTAAATAAAGACATGTCTCAATATTGGAACTATGTTAAAGGCAAAGTACAAATTGACACTACATCCGGCTATGCCACCAACAGAATGCCTTTATGGATTAAGCCTGACCGAAAAATATCGAATAAAGATATGTTCAAATTTATGCGCAACCACCTGGAAGGAACCGAACTTGATATGAGCAAGGATTTTGGCGCCGGACCAAACGCGCTCCCCTATCGCTGGAGACCTCTTACCTGGAAAGTGAACGACGTGGAATATTGCAATGAAAGAGCTACAGCTACACAACAAACCGGTTTTTCCTTTATTGCCCAATCGCGCAGCAATTATCCCGACTGGATTGGAGGAATCTTCTGGTTTGGAGTGGACGATGCCGCAAGCTCTGTATATACCCCAATGTATTGTGGTATTACCAGCATTCCAAAACCTTTTGCCGAAGGAAACGGGAAAATGCTGGAATATTCTGAAACATCGGCCTTTTGGGTTTTCAGCAGGGTTTCAAATTTCGCCTATTTACGCTACGACGTTATAATGACAGATGTAATAAAGGCCCAACAGGAACTTGAGAATAAATATATAGATTATACTCCTGCAGTTGATTTGGCTGCCCAATCCCTATATAAAACCAATCCGGAACTTGCCAGAAGTTTTATTACCGATTATTCCGTTCAGATGGGGAATAATACTTTTTCGAAGTGGCAGGAGTTAAGCAATTATTTATTGGTTAAATACATTGATGGCAATGTTAAAAAAGAAAAAGACGGTAAATTTCTTTATAATGGGTATACCCAGCCAGCCTCCCCCAGTCAGCCCGGATATTCGGAATCCTGGAAAATACAGGTTGTTGAGGATACAAAAGATAAGTTAAAAGTAGAAGGCGAAAGTCATTAATATTTAAGCAATAATTCTTAACAAAGTATTATATATTAAAAAAATATTTATACTTTTGCGCTCTATTATGAAAATGGATTTAATCTCAAAATACTCATAGTGATGGATTTAATGAATGTTGTAAACAGCACCTTAGCTGTAAGTACCCAGGCTCCTGATTTTTCAGCCGGCGATACCATTACGGTACATTATAAAATTAAGGAAGGTAACAAAGAAAGAATTCAGCAATACCGGGGAGTTGTTATTCAAAAAAGAGGAACCGGACATACTGCTACTTTTACTGTAAGAAAAATGTCGGGAGACATAGGTGTTGAAAGAATATTTCCAGCAAGTTCCCCATTTATTGATAAAGTTGAGATTAACAAATATGGTAAAGTTCGTCGCGCCCGTATTTACTACTTGCGCAAACTTACCGGTAAAAAAGCCAGAATTCAGGAAAGAAGAGTTTCCTTATAAAAATATTTTTACACAAAAAAAGGGCTGCAAATTGCAGCCCTTTTTTTGTTATAGCTTATCGGCTTCTGCCTTCGCTTTATCCACCAAAGCCTGAGCTTTTATATTTGCCTCCTGCTCCAGTTTATCTGCCTTGGAATATCCTTCTTTACGTGTTTTATCTGCTACTTTTTGAACAGCTACTTTCTGTAATGGATTCTTAGCTTCCTTTACCATTTTATCAGCAGCAGAGTCGCTTTCTTTTCTCAACTGGTCGGCAGTTGATTTAGCCGCGTCCCTTATTTTCTGAGCTTCGGCTTCGGCTTCTTTTACTAATTTGTCCGCTTGTTCCTTTACCTTTGCTTTAACATCTTCCTTAACTTCTTCCACCTTTTGAACAGCAGTTGCTTTTAACTGTTCTTTTACGTCCTTTAATGCATTCTGAGCATTGTCTTTCAGATTTAGCTTTACCTCAGGTTTCAAGACAGTACCTCCAACGGTTGCGTCAATATTAACCATTTCACCTGGTTGAATATTCAGGCCTTTTGCCGCAGCGGATGATGTTAAATTTGTAAGAACCGAATTAGCGGCACCTCCAAACTCATTGCGGGGAATACTAAACTTTAGCGCATAGTTTAATGTTTGATCAATCCCCTGATCGCCGCCTATTATCATCTTACTTGATCCTAATTTGGTTTCAAATGGTTCGAGATACACACGGCCATTTTTTATTTCAAAACCCAAATCAAGGTCGTTTATGGCAAGCTTTCGGAATTTATCGTTCTTTAATACATCGGCAATTTTCACAAACATACTTGAGTTGCCAATTTCAATGCTTTTAGATTTTAAGCGTCCTTTACCGGCCATCGAATTATAAACAGGGTTCATATGTTCGTCCAATAAAGTACTGATACCCATCTCGGCCGAAATTTTTCCCTTACAATTCTGAGCAACCGGAGCTAATTTTTTAATGGTGTTAAAAGCAGAAAAAGCAGATGGAATATCAATTTCGTTAATATTTAAATCGAAATCGGCTAACGGATTTTTAATGTCCTGGGTATTATACTCGCCATTCATGACCATGCTACCTTCGAGAAGATTCATCCCCAGGTTTTTCAAAATAGCTTTACTGTTCTTAACAATTATAACGCCCAACACATCGGTTATCCTCAAATTATCGTAGTTTATCTGGTTAAGCTTGGACGATAATGTAAAATCAATGTTTCCGGGAACTTCAATAACCGACAATGCTGTTGTATCTTCAGCGACTGGTTGTTCGGTTGTTTCTTCTCCCATAAATTCATTTACATCCAGCAAGTTAGAGCTAAAATTAAGGCTTCCAACAATGGTGTCGTTTTTAAAGACATAAGGAATAAAATTCGAGAGTTTTCCTGTAAGTTGCATATCGCTTTTCCCTATTCGTGCATCGAAAGATGTTAATTCGACAAACTTCGGAGAAAAAACCATATTGGTCTGAACAATCTTAACACCTTGTGGAAAATCACTGCTTATAAATTCGAAATTTTCGAGCTTAATAATCCCGTCGGCTTTAAAATCTTCATATTTTTCCTGTTCAATCGACGACATTTGTCCCATAATATCCACATTACTTTCCATAATACCTTTTAAGGTGAGGCTATCCATAGGAACAATATCGGTCAGGCTCGAAAAATCAATTTTCCCTTTCAGATTTCCAACAATTAGCATATCGCTCATAGGAGTTTTTATGTGCAATTGCATATCAAAGGGGTTGCCAGCCATTTCGACATGAAATTTATTCACATCTACAGTAGTATTGTCGTTTTGAACACCATCAAAAAACACGTTGACATCAATGTTAATGTTGTTAACCGATTTAGGTAAATCGGGATATTTAAACATAGCATTTTCAACGCCCAACTTAATTCCAACATTCGGAAGGGTTTTCTCAGAATAGGTTCCCTTAACGTATCCATCGAGCTTTAATGCCCCCGAAGTTTTTACCGATTCAAAGTCTTTCATATAAACAGCAGGAACCATCGATAAAATCGACTTAAAATCAGCCTTTTTTGTATTGTATTTAAGATCAAAATCAATATCATCCTTTGGCATGGCAATACTTCCCGTCAAACCAAGGGTGAGATCATTGATATTCATATCGTTTTCCTTCAAAGTAAAGAGCATTTTGTCCATATCGGCAGCCAATAGTAGATTGCTGGCAAAATGTGTATCTTTTAAGTAACGAATTCCATCCATATAGAAATTAACTTTCGATATGGAAGTTTTAATATCAACATCGGTTGTACTGGCAGTAAAATCGCCTGTAAGAAACAAATCCCAATCGTCCAGTTGCGCTTTCATCATAGAGGAATCGTCCTGATATATAATCCGGGCATCGCGAACCTCGAATTTCTTCAACCCAACTTTAAATTTTAGAGGTTCCGAGGCTGTGGTATCTTCGGGAATAGAATCGTTTGTAGGCTTAACTATGTCCCAGTTTACCCGGCCATCCTTTAATATATGCGCAAAAACAGTGGGTTGATCCAGAAAGATGGATTTAATTTTAATATTCTCCATTTTTATGGCACTAATCAAGTCGATTTTCAGACTGAAGGTTTTAAAAGCCACCAAAGTGTCTTTATTAAAATCGCCCAATCCAACTACCGATAAGTTCTCCATAGCAACATAAAAGTTTGGAAAACCACGCAACAAGGATAATGAGAAGTCAGTGAATTCCACTTTAGCGTTCAGGGAGCTATTAATTTCTTCTTTCACCTTATTCATAATAGGTTTTTTAAAGAAAACCGGAATAAATATGATAATGATGAGAAGTGCAATAATAGTAAAGAATGCTATTTTAAAAATCTTTTTCATACGGCTTGAGGTTTAATTTTGAAATAGAGACTAAAATTACGTAATTACCAGGAATAAGATACAGGATGCATCTATTTATTTGCCTTTTGAACGAAAAATTAAAAGAAATTATTTTACCTTTTGTACAAGAAAAGCAAAAATGATTATCTTTGCGCTCGCAAAACAGAAAAAAGTTTTGGACTCGTAGCTTAATTGGATAGAGCATCTGACTACGGATCAGAAGGTTGGGGATTCGAGTTCCTTCGAGTCCACTAGAGGCTGTGTAAAAAGACTTTTAGGTCTTAAATACACAGCCTCTTTTATTTTTTAAGATGTTAATTACCAGAGAAAAAAGTTGATAAAAAA
>JAIFLU010000183.1 GCA_020048915.1 Bacteroidota bacterium
TCAATATAAGCATTGTAAAAATTCACGGTGCTATTATATTTCGCTCGAATTGATTTTCGAATACGAGCATTCGACCAAATATAGTTTTTCGGAGGTGTCGCGCGAGGCATTGCTAAATGAAATTGATGACGAAGAGTTTTCTTTATATATTCTCGAAAACCGTATTATTATTCAGGATGTGGAAACCTATCTCGATAATAATAAAGGCGCCAGCCTTGACCAGGTAATGGGACATTTTATGGATCAGGCACAGCAATCCAAATGTAATAATGTAGACAATTTAAAACTACTGTTCAAAGACCTCTCTCAATTTTTGAATACAATTCCACAATTACCGCCCACCAACAAAACATTTATAGTTTCTGAACCGCTCGAAATTCATGCAAACCAGTCACGCAATGAAATAATAAATTATGTTAATGCCAAAGCCAGGAGCAATGAAACGGCATTGTTGTCGCTCTATGTTTTCAGGCAAATGGATAAAATTAGCTGGGAACCATTTTTGAAAGCTGCCATTGAACGGAATCCTGTTGCGTTGGAAGGTTTAAAGGGAAAATCAATTGATGAAGTATATCAACTTTTAGTTCAGTTGAAAAATGAATCGATTTACGATGGCCAACGTCTGGCTCAACCTGACGAAGTATGGAATTTTCAACGGGGAGATGGTGTAGAGAAAGCGATTTTATTTGCTGATTTTTTGGTAAACGAGGCTGGTTACAAAACTATGCAACTAACTATTAATAAGGAGGATGTTTCTTTGATGTCCGGTAATCAAATATATCGGTTTCAGTCGGCTAAAGGACTTGTTTTTGAAAAACAGCTAAACTATTAGGATATTGAAATCTGAATTAAGTTGTTGTGAATGAGTTTTCAGACTATATCTACATAAAGAAATGGAAGTATATTAGCTGCTATCACCAATAATTACCTGCCAGTTGTCCGATTTTCGATTTTGAATTTTATATATTTGAAATTGACAACTACACTTCATTGCATTATGGACATTATTCAGGTAACTACCAAAGCTGAATTAAAGCAATTTATCCATTTCCCTTATTCTTTCTATAAAAACGATCCCCTTTGGGTGCCACCATTATTAGTGGAGCTTAAGGGACAATTTAACTCCAAGAAAAATCCGCTGCTTGATCATTGCGAATATGCGCTGTTTTTGCTCGAATGCAATCATCAGGTTATTGGTCGAATCGCTGCGTTTATCGATCACCTTGCGGTCGATTTCTGGAAAGAACCGATTGGACTTTTTGGATATTACGAGTGTATTGACGATCGCGACGCCTCCGAACTTCTTCTTAATACTGCCCTCAATTGGTTAAAGCAGCATGGCATGAAATCGATGCGCGGCCCCTGGAGTTTTGTGTCACAGGAGTGGGGGTTGGTAATTGATGGGTTTAGTCCTTCGCCGGTGATTATGGCGCCCTATAATCCGCCCTATTATATAAATCACTTTGAGAATTTTGGTTTGGCAAAAGCAAAAGATTTACTGTGTTACTATATCTCTGGTCGGGAGGGGTATGTTGTTCCGAGTCGTATTCTCGATTTAACCAACGATGTTGCAAAGCGATTTGAGGTTACTGTCCGAAGGGTGGATATGAAAAATTACGATAAGGAAGTTCAGACAATTATTGAACTTTCGAACAACAGTCTTATCGGGAATTGGGGGTATTCACCCTTAACTAAAGCAGAAGCCGAAGCAGTGGCACGCGATTTAAAGTCAATTATTCAAACCAAAGGGGTGTTGTTTGCCGAAGATAAGTATGGAAAGGCAATTGGATTTGTAATCGCTATTCCGGATATCAATATCATTCTGAAAAATATGAAGGGAAGGTTATTCCCATTTGGTTGGCTAAAACTACTGTGGGGATTGCCCCGTTTAACAAATTTCAGGCTATTTGGGTTAGGAGTAGTTCCCGAATACCAGGGAAAGGGAATTGACAGCCTCTTATACCGGGCGTTAAACGATTCGCTGTACACTCCTGATCTGTGGCTTGAAATTAATTATGTCCTGGAAGATAATTGTCACATGAACAATGCAATTATTAAACTTGATGCTAAACTATTGAGAAAGTATCGGGTATATGAGAAAGTAATATAGAACTCTTTGGAATTCAAAAAAAAATGAAAAGCAGAAGTCCTTCGTTACAGAGCCTTCTGCTTTTTTGTTTTATTCATATACAAGCATTAATATCGAAAGCAGGTCAATAATGATAAGGGCTACTGATATTTCCTTGTATTTACCCGAAATAATTTTAATAAATGTCCAACTCAAAAATCCCCAAATAATTCCCTGGGTAATGGAATAAGTAAATGGAATAAGCACCAGGCTTAGGAATGCGGGAATGGCATCGTCAAATTTGTCCCAGTTTATTTTAAGAACAGGTTTTAGCATGAATACACCAACCATAACCAAGGCTGGCGCTGTAGCAATCGAAGGAATCATCGAAAGCAGCGGTGAGAAAAACATAAATGGGATGAAGAGCAATCCTGCTATTACGGCGGTTAAACCCGTTCTTCCTCCTTGTTGCACTCCAGATGCCGATTCAATGTATGCTGTTCCCGAAGAGGTTCCCAGAACACCTGCAAATCCGGTGGCAACAGCATCTACTATTAACGCTTGTTTAATATTCCGGGGTTCGCCTTTTTCGTCTACCAAATTGGCAGCTTCCGATACACCGACAAATGTGCTTAAACTGTCGAATAAGTCGGTAAACAAGATGGCGAAGGTTACCGGCCAGATTGCTATTTTTAACGAATTTACCAGGTCGAGTTTAAACAAAAGGCTAAAATCGGGCGCCGAAAACAATCCTTTCCAGGCAACTAACTGGGGCGTTCCGAAGTTAACTGCCGAAGCATCGCCATAAAGTCTACCGATAGGCAAGCACAAGAGGGTTGTAATAATAATTCCGATGATTAATGCTCCTTTGATGTTTTTTACAATTAATATGGCCGAAATAAATACGCCAATAATAAAGGTAACCGTTATCGGGTTCAGAGTACCTAATCCAATAAGCGGGGCTTTTTGCGTAATAAAGCCGGCATTGGCAAAACCAATCAGGGTAATAAACAATCCGATACCAGCCGATACAGCATAGCGAATTTGCTTAGGAATTGCCTTTACAATATGAACCCGAATATTAAAAACAGATAGAATCAAAAACAATACCCCTGCCCAAAAAACAGCTCCTAAGGCAGTTTCAACCGGAACATTCATTCCTTTAACAACCGCAAAAGTAAAAAAAGCATTTAAACCCATTCCCGGTGCTACCAATATGGGGTTATTGGCATATAGCCCCATCATTATGGTACAAAAAGCACTCAGAATTACGGTAGCTGTTAAAACTGCTGTAAAAGGCAATCCGGTTTGGCTTAAGATTGATGGATTAACCACAATAATATACATGGCTGCAACAAATGTGGTGATTCCGGCCAATACCTCTGTCTTTATATTGCTTTTATTGGCGTTTAATTGAAAAAACTTCTCAATCATTTTTGTTTTGATATTTAATTTTTATGCGAATTATCTAATTAATTCTATTGACAGATTCAACGAAAAATCAACCTGATTACCCCTAAACCTAAAGGGAGCAGGTTGATTTTTCAACTTTTCACCCTTTAGGGATAGGGCAATAAAAGTTGAAAAATCTAATTTGTCAAGTAGAATTAATAAACCGATGGTTTTCCAAAAACGGGTTTAATTATTGGGAAATATAATAATTCAATTTACGCTATTACAGTGTATAAAAAATGTTCCTGATTGCCAAAGTATATCTTCAGCAAATCAAGAACATTAAATTTATTTATGGATTGGCTTAAAAAGGTAAATCGTCGGGACTTTGATCTACGGCTGTTTCAGCAGGTGGAGCAGAGTTTTTGTAATATTCATTACTTGGGCTTTCCTGACCAGAATTCCCGGAACTACCGTCGGTTTCAAGCTTCCAGATTCTCAGATCAGTATACCATTTACCGTTAAACTCGCGCGATTCGGCATTAAAAGCAACTTTTACATTGCTGCCAATTGAAACAGCTTTTACAGCATCGGCTTTATCAGCCCAGGCACTGAAACATACTTTTTTGGGATATTGATCTTGTGTTTCTATGACAAAATCTTGTTTCTGCCAGTTACCATTTTTCCCGGTACCACTTTGTATTGGGAGAATTTGAATAAGTTTTCCTGAAATTTCTAACATGATTTAATTTTTTGTACAAATATAGTTTTTCACTTTTAATTTCGATTTTATTTTGTTTTCCCTTCTTTGTTGTAACTTATCTTTTCATTTTTATAACAAGATTTTCAATAATTGCAGGCGTTTTTTAGTTCTATATTTAAAACAAATATATTGAAAAAGAAACGATTGATAATTGTCTCAAACAGATTACCCCTAAAAGTTTCTATTGCAAATGGGGCGGTAGCTTTCTCCAAAAGCGAAGGAGGACTGGCTACTGGTTTAGATTCGCTTTATTCCGATTACGAAAAACATTGGGTAGGCTGGCCTGGCATGTATCCTGATAATGATGAGCAGAAAGAACTAATACAAAAGGAACTTCACGCGCTCCATATTACTCCTGTATTTTTGACATCTGAGCAAATTCAGTTATTTTATGAGGGCTATAGTAATAGTACCATTTGGCCGCTGTTTCATTACTTTTTCGCATATACCCATTACAATCCAAAGTACTGGGATGCTTATCAGGCGGTTAATCGAATTTTCCTCGAACATACCATCCTGATTGCCTCCGAAGATGATATTATCTGGATTCAGGACTACCAGCTAATGTTATTGCCCGGACTCCTGAGAAAAGAAATTCCAACGGCCCGAATTGGCTTTTTTCTGCACATTCCGTTTCCGTCGTATGAGTTGTTCCGAATTCTTCCCGAGCGCGAATTTTTATTAAAAGGATTACTGGGAGCCGATTTAATAGGGTTTCATACCATCGATTATATGCGCCATTTCATCAGTTCGGTATACCGGATACTTGACCTGGATTGTAAAATTAATCACATTTATTTTGATAAGAGAGTTGTAAACATCGATTCGTACCCGATGGGGATAAATTACGATTTGTTTCATAATGCCATTGAACGAAAGGGAATTGTGAAATATATCAACCGCTATCGCAGGCAATTTGGGAATCATAAAATCATTCTGTCGGTTGACAGGCTCGATTACAGCAAAGGGATATTGCATAGGTTGAGGGCATTCGACAGTTTCCTGAACGATTACCCCGAATTTCGTTCAAAGGTATCTTTAGTTATGATAGTAGTTCCTTCGCGCGATAATGTCGAAAAATATCAGGACTTGAAAATCAAAGTGGATGAAACCATTGGTGCAATTAATGGAAGATATTCGGATATGACCTGGGTGCCGGTTTATTATTTCTACCGGGGACTTCCTTTTGAACAACTTTCGGCCTTATATAATTACGCGGATATTGCCTTGGTAACTCCTCTTCGCGATGGAATGAACCTGGTGGCTAAGGAATATGTGGCTTCGCGTCAAAATGGAACGGGAGTACTTATTCTTAGTGAGATGGCGGGAGCGATTGTCGAATTAATCGAAAGTTTAAAAGTTAACCCCAATAACATCGAAGAAATAAAAATTGCCATCTATAATGCACTGATCATGCCAGTGGAGGAACAACGCGAACGGATAGAAAAGATGCAGAAAGTAATTAAAAAACAAAATATTAACAAATGGGCGACCGATTTTTTGGGCGAACTGGAATTGGCAGGTAATAAACAGGATGAACTGATGAAGAAGATTATCACTTCCGATAAAATTTCGCAACTTAAAACTAATTTTCACAACGCACAAAATCGTCTTCTTTTATTCGACTACGATGGAACGCTTGCCCCATTTGCGAATGATCCATTAAAAGCTACGCCAAATGAGGCACTCAATAAATTGCTTCATAAATTGATGTTGGTACCGAATACTTCCTTGGTTATCATTAGTGGAAGGGACTATACTACCCTCGAACAGTGGTTTCCTGAAAAGGCTATAAAGTTATATGCAGAACATGGAGCCTTTTTTCGTGAAAACGATTTATGGATTAAAAACTTTACCTCTGACGAATTGTGGAAAGATGAAATACTTCTATTATTTCAAAAAATCATTGATAAAACACCTGGTTCCTTTATCGAAGTGAAGAATTCGGCTTTGGTTTGGCATTATCGAAAAACGGATTCGTGGTTGGCTGAGCTTAGGGAAAAACAGCTGATTGAATCACTCGTTTATCCCTGCAGTAAGCTCAATTTACAAATTATGCGCGGTAGTAAAATTGTGGAGGTTAAAGTTCCAAACGTTAATAAAGGGATATGTGCCCAACAAATGCTAAAGCTTAAAAACTGGGATTTTATTCTTTCCATTGGCGACGATACTACCGATGAAGATATGTTTAAAGTATTGCCTGAAGAGGCCATCACCATAAAAGTAGGACGGGCATCTGAAAATGCCCGGTATAGTTTATCCTCTTATAAAGAGGTACTGAAAATGTTGAATGAATTTATTACTTAGCTATTATGGATAATTTTAATTATGGTGTTATAGGAAACGGACGCAGTGCAGCTTTAATTTCCGAAAAAGGTTCAATTGATTGGTGCTGTTTTCCCGATTTCGATTCCCCATCGGTATTTGCTAAGCTTCTGGATAAGCAGATCGGGGGATTTTGTGCTTTCGAGGTTGATAGCAGTTATTTTATTTCCCAAAAATATCTCAAACGGACAAATATTTTGTGCACCACGTTTTCATCAGAAGAAAATGCTTTTGAGGTACTCGATTTTATGCCCCGGTATAAAACCGATGACAATAATTACTTTACTCCCCCTGAAATTTACCGGTATATCCGTGTTTTAAAAGGAATGCCTCAGGTCGTAATTAAGTATTTTCCCAGGTTAAATTATGCAATAGGAGATACTACCCATTCCGTTTGCGATATTTATATTAAAAGCATATCGGACGATTCCCGATACGAATCGCTGTTCCTCTATTCCACATTACCTCTAAACGCCATAGCCGAAGGGCAGAAGATATTTTTGGAAAGTGAAAGTTTTATTCTTTTGGCATATCATCAAAAAGTTATTCCTATAGATTTGCAGCGGGCGTATATGGAATACCAGCGCACAAAGGTGTATTGGTTGAATTGGGTAAATCGGTCGAAGAAATACAATCAATATAACGATGAAATTAACCGGAGTTTATTGGTATTGAAATTGATGTCGTATCAACGCAGTGGGGCAATATTGGCTGCTCTTACCACCTCATTGCCCGAAACAATCGGCGAAACCCGAAATTGGGACTATCGCTTTTGTTGGATGCGCGATGCTTCCATGACCATACAAACGCTTATTGATATGGGGCATTTGGCTTCTGCCCAAGGGTTTATCGGGTTCATAAAAAATATTATTAAATCGAAAACTGATACCTTTCAAATTATGTACGGTATCAGAGGGGAACGCGAACTCACTGAAACATTTCTGGATCATCTTGCAGGTTATGAAGATTCAATACCCGTTCGAATTGGAAATGCTGCATTTAAACAATCGCAACACGATATTTATGGTTTTTTAATGGATGTAATTTATCAATATTACCAGTTTTTTAGGGGAACACTCGACGAAACCGAAGAAATATGGTCTATTACCAAACGTATGGCCCGGGTAGTTTCCGAAATATGGAACTTGCCGGATAATGGTATTTGGGAAATTCGCGGAGAGCAAAAGCATTTTGTTTTTTCGAAGGTTTTATGCTGGGTGGCAATGGATCGAGCTGTGAAAATTGCCCAATTGCTAAATAGATTTGAATATATTGAGCTGTGGAGCAACATTGCAGGCTACATAAAGGAAAGCATTCTTACGAATGGTTGGAATGCTGATTGTGATAGTTATACCCAGTATTATGGAGGTACTGCTTTGGATGCTTCGGTATTGCAAATGGAAACATATGGGTTCATCAGCGCCGATGATCCCCGTTACAAAAAAACTGTACTGGCAATTAAAAGGGAATTGTTTAAAAATGGCCTAATGTACCGGTATAACAATTCCGACGATTTTGGAACGCCAACGAGTTCTTTTACAATTTGTACTTTCTGGCTTATAAACAGTCTCTATAAAATTGGCAACACCGAAGAGGCTAAATCTATTTTCGATACATTACTTTCGTATTCGAACCACTTGGGATTATTTAGCGAAGACATCGATTTTGAGACCAAACAGCTTTTAGGAAATTTCCCTCAGGCATATTCTCATCTGGCGCTAATTCAAACTGCCCGGTTGTTTTCAGAACCTCAAAAGGCTGTCAGTTTTATTAAGCCTTAAATAGAAACTGATAAGTGTAAAAGGAAGGGAACTAAGCGAGCCCTGTTATTCAGAGGTTGAACAAATCTTTGGGCTAATAAATTTGAACAAAAAAGACGGTAGGTTTAATTAAGGAGGCAAAGGTATCTATTGAAACAAAGATATTAGCTAGGCATTTTTTGAAGCATTTGTGGAGCAAATTATTGGTTCATTAAAGGAATGCAAAAACCAACTGCCTGAAATGCTATTTTTAAATGGGAATATTAAACCCCTATAATAGGAATGAAAAAGGCTGCATAAATTATTTTTACACAGCCTTTTTTTATTATTCAACTGATTCAGAAAGTTCTTTACCAGGTTTAAACTTTACAGCTTTTTTAGCAGCAATTTGAATAGCTTTTCCAGTTTTAGGGTTTTTACCTGCTCTTGCAGCTCTTTGAACTACTGAAAAAGAACCAAAGCCAACTAAGCTTGTGCCTTCACCTTTTTTTAATGCATCACCAATCGATTTTACCATCGCATCTAATGCTTCCTTTGAATCTTTTTTAGTTAATCCGCTCTCAGCGGCAATTGCATCAACTAATTCTTGTTTGTTCATAAATAATTTAGGTTTAATAATTATCAATAATAAATATAATGTTTCTTAATAAATAAATGTA
>JAIFLU010000163.1 GCA_020048915.1 Bacteroidota bacterium
CCTGAGTGGGAATAGCGAGCAATTTATATTGATTTCGACCGGTACCTGGTGCATTTTTATGAATCCCTTTAACGAAGAGCCGCTTACCGCTGATCAGCTAAAAAAAGATTCCCTTTGTTATTTGTCCGTGCAACAAAAGCAGGTGAAATCGTCGAGGTTGTTTTTAGGACATATTCACGAAGTGAACGCCGCCCGTATTGCCGAGCATTTTAGTGTAAACCCCGACTTTTTTAAACAGTTGCAGCCCAACGAGGCAATGTTGAAGAGTTTGATAAAGAAGAATGAAAGTAAACCTGCATTTTTTAGCAACGGTATTCCCGAAGAGTTCATTGACAAAACTATCAGTTTGTCCGAATTCATATCTGCCGACGAAGCCTATCATCAGCTTATGCTCGACCTTACCAGATTAAGTCTGGAAGCCCTGAAACTTGTAATTCCCAAAAACAATTCGGCAAAGGCCATTTATATTTCCGGAGGTTTTGCACGAAATACCTTGTTTGTTCGGTTACTCGCCACCTTGCTTCCCGGCAATAAAATATATACTTCGGAAGTGGATAATGCCACAGCCATTGGTGCAGCTCTCACAGTTTGGAATAGTGCATTTGGAAGTTCAGCTACAGCCACTAACCTGGGACTAAAAGAGTATAAACCCTTTGATTTGGGGTAAATTAGTTAAACATGATTTGAAAAGCTTGTGATTTCTTTTAACTTACCTATTAGATTAGGCTTATATTAGGTAATTAAAATTGTTTTTAGATTATGAAATCCCTGGTGATTACTCAAGAAAATTTATTTTAAGTTTTTTTAACTTACGACTAAATACTTACGACCATATATTTACGACTATTACAAAAAACATGAACGAAATATTGAATACACAGTTAATGCATCCGCGTGATCAGATTACCATGATTATCGGGAGAATCTACAAACGCGGATTAACAACTACTTCGGGAGGTAATATTTCTGTGATCGACGACGATGGCAGTATTTGGGTTACTCCATCGGGTGTTGATAAAGGTTCTCTCAGTCCGACCGACATCATGTGCGTAAAAAAGGATGGAACTATTGTTGGGCCGCATAAACCTTCTTCCGAATTTCCTTTTCATAAAGCTATTTACGATATTCGCCCCGATATAAAAGCCATTATTCACGCGCATCCTCCTGCATTGGTGTCGTTTAGCATTGTTCGCGAAATACCAAATACCAATATTATTTCGCAGGCAAAGCATATATGCGGTCCAATAGGATATGCAGCATATGAACTTCCGGGAAGTAATGCCTTGGGAGTAAAAATTGCTCAGCAATTTTCGAAAGGTTTTATGGCCATTATTATGGAAAACCACGGTACTGTTTTAGGTGGAACCGATTTGGTAGATGCTTTTCAGCGGTTCGAAACGCTCGAATTTTGTGCCCGCACAATTTTATATGGAAAAACAATTGGCGTTCCCTATTATTTAACCGATAAGCAGATCGACGAATTCGAAACGCAAATACCCGAAGCTTTTCCGGAGATGGACAGCGTTTCATATCCTTCCTCCGAACGCGAAAAACGGATGGAGATTTGTAAAATAGTTCATCGGGCATGCGAACAAGGACTGATGATAAGTTCATATGGTACTGTTTCGACACGCTGGTACGACAATAATTTTTTGATTACTCCCACCAATGTTCCCCGCTGGGATCTTCAAATTGAAGATGTGGTTCAAATAAAGGACGGGAAACGCGAGCCAGGCAAAGTCCCAAGTCGTGCTACCTGGTTACATCAGGAAATTTATAACCGCAACCCCAAAATTAATTCCATCATACTCACACAATCGCCTTATCTGATGGCTTTTGGGGTAACACAGTCTTTATTCGATGTACGCACCATTCCCGAAAGTTGGATCTTTTTACAGGATGTTCCTTCGTTGGCGTTTGGTTCGCACTTTCAGGGAAGTACTGAAATTCCAGCTATTCTATCGACTAGTAATCCGGCAATTTTAATTCAAAACGATGCGGTTTTAATTACCGGCGATAAACTACTCCAAACATTCGACCGGCTTGAAGTTGCCGAGTTTAGTGCAAAGTCGTTGGTGATGAGTACACCAATAGGCCGAATGGTTCCTATTAATAATCAGCAAGTGGAAGAATTAAGAAAAGTTTTTTTAGACAAATAATTACCTATCTACTAATTAATATTTTAACATGAAACATCCATTTGGATTAGCTCAACACACAAGGAGATGACTATAAGGATGTTCCATGTGACCTTAATTTAATAATTAAAAAATAGACACATGAAAAAAATACTAACTATTCTTGGTGCCTTCCTGGTATCATTTAGTTTCTTGGGGAATGCCCAGGTAACTGTTCAAAAACTCAGGCTCGAAAATTTGATAAATCCCATAGGAGTGGATGCACAACTGCCTCGCTTCAGTTGGCAAATAGTAAGCCCTAAGCGTAATGTCAGCCAGTCGGCTTACGAAATTTGGGTAGCCGAATCACCCGAGATGTTGAAAAGCGGTAAAAACCTGGTATGGAAATCCGGGAAAGTAGCCTCCGATAAATCGGTTCATGTTCCATATGCAGGGTCTACCCTCCAGTCGGGCAAAAAATATTATTGGCAGGTGAAGGTCTGGGACAATGCAGGCAAAGCATCGGCATGGAGCAGCAACGCATACTGGCATATGGGTATGCTCGATAAATCTTTGTGGAAGGCAAAATGGATTAAACAAGGCTTTCAGGAAGATACAATCATGCGCCCCAGTCCATTGTTCCGGAAGCAATTCCAGGCACAAAAAAAAGTAGTTTCGGCAACTGCCTATATAACCGCTTTGGGATTGTACGAAGCGCAAATAAATGGTAAGAGGGTAGGAGATGCCTATTTTACGCCAGGCTGGACTGCTTATAAGAAACGGTTACAGTATCAGGTGTATGATGTTACCTCTCTTTTACTTCCGGGTGCAAATGCAATTGGAGTGATGCTTGGGAATGGATGGTACAGAGGAATTATAGGATACGAAAATAATATTAATGTGTATGGAAAAGAAATAGCCTTGCTCTTTCAGCTCGATGTTAGATACAGTGATGGAACTTCGGAGCTGATTGTTTCGGACGATAGCTGGAAATCTTCTACCGGAGCAATTCAGTACGCCGAAATTTATAATGGCGAAACCCTTGATTCGCGGAAAGATAAAAAAGGCTGGGCAATGCCCGGCTACGACGATTCCAAATGGAGCGGCGTGAAATTGGGCAATTATTCGAACGATATTTTAATTGCTACTTGCAATGAGCCTGTTCGGAAAAAAGAAACATTTCAACCGGTTAAATTTATTACGACGCCCAAAGGCGAAAAAGTCATTGATTTTGGTCAGAACCTTGTAGGTTGGGTTACCGTGAAAGTTAAGGGAACTGCCGGCGACAAAATAACCATTTCGCATGCAGAGGTACTCGACAAGGAAGGGAATTTTTATACTACCAACCTTCGGGCAGCAAAATCGCAGGCTAACTATATTTTAAAAGGAGGGGAAGTGGAAACTTTCGAACCTCATTTTACATGGCATGGATTCCGGTATATCCGGGTTGAAGGCTTTCCCGGAGAATTGAAACCCGAGAACTTTACTGCTGTTGCCATGTATTCGGATATGGAACCAACCGGCTCATTCTCTTCTTCCAATCCGTTGGTAAACCAATTGCAGCATAATATTCAGTGGGGACAACGCGGAAACTTTGTGGATGTGCCTACCGATTGTCCGCAACGCGATGAACGTCTTGGTTGGACCGGCGATGCCCAGGCTTTTTCGCGCACTGCTGCTTTCAATATGAATGTAAATAGTTTCTTTACAAAATGGTTTAAAGATGTTGAGGCTGACCAGGTGAATGGTGCTGTGCCTTTTGTTGTTCCGAATGTACTTGGAGCTGGCGCCGTGAATAGCGCAGGTTGGGCCGATGTAGCCACCATTGCCCCCTGGAATATCTACCTCGCATATGGTGATGTGAGAATTCTGGAAAACCAGTATAACAGCATGAAAGCATATGTGGAAAGTATCCGTAAAGTCGCAAAAGACGATTTATGGAACTCGGGTTTCCATTTTGGTGATTGGCTTTTCTACCGTCCCGACGATGATAATGACGGCCGTGCCGCTTTTACCGATAAGTATTTGATTGCGCAGTGTTTTTATGCGAATTCTACCCAGTTGTTAATCAATACTGCTAAAGTATTAGGGAAATCTGACGATGTTGTTTCTTATACTTCTTTACTTGCGAAAATTAAAACTGCATTCAATAAAGAATATGTAACCGGAAGCGGGAGATTGGTTTCAAGTACTCAAACAGCTTATGTGCTGGCCTTAAATTTCGATATGCTGCCTGAAGCATTGAGACTACAAGCGGCTGCCCGATTAGCACAAAATGTGAAAGATTATGGCAATCATTTAACGACTGGCTTTTTAGGAACTCCTTATCTATGCCATGTATTAACTCGGTTTGGTTATACCGATGTTGCTTACAATTTGCTGTTGCAGGAAAAATATCCTTCGTGGCTGTATCCTGTAAAAATGGGAGCGACTACTATTTGGGAGCGCTGGGATGGAATCAAACCCGATAGCACATTCCAAACTCCGGGCATGAATTCGTTTAATCATTATGCATATGGCGCAATTGGCGATTGGATGTATCGTGTAATGGTTGGTTTGGATACTTACGAAGATGGAGTAGGGTATAAGCACAGTAAAATAATGCCGCATATTGGCGGTGGTTTTACCAATGCATCCGCCAGTTTACAAACCTATTACGGCAAACTCAGTAGCGGTTGGAAAATAGAATCGGACAAGTTAATTATGGATGTTGAGGTGCCTGCCAATTCTGTTGCAACTATATTTATTCCTGCATCGGATGCAAATTCAATTACCGAAAGCGGAAAAGCGCTAAACGCTGTCGCTGAGATAAAGGTAAAAGGGGTAGAGAATGGATATGTGGTTGTGGAGTTAGGTTCCGGTATTTACAAGTTTTCTGCTCCAAAACCTGTTCAGTAATGAGCCATTAAGCTTTCCAGGTTTTAGAGACCTGGAAAGTCTAAGATGGAGCCTTGCTTTCTATAAAAAACCTTCCAGATTCTAAAACCTGGAAGGTTTTTTTTTTTGAACGATCAGGCCTCGGGGCTCTTAATTGTTTAGCTATAAATTTGTGCTAAAAGTATCTGTAATTTTCAAAAAGGAGCTATATCCTGGCCAATGCCAAAAAGATAGCATGGATCGAAATTGTCAGAAATAGATAGAGCCGACGTGCTGTTTCTGGTTTTAGGCTGAAGTATTTATATTTAATAGCATTGTGGTGGCACCCGGCAAGACAATCGCCACAAAGGGTACATGTTGTATCCGGTTTCTTCTTCCGGATATCGTCTTGGTTTAATGCGTCGTATTTGCAATTGCTGGTGCATTTCATGCAAAAGGTGCAATTATTATCAATATATAGCCGAAATGGGTTAGCAGGTTTCAATACATTTACCAATGTACCAATAGGGCAGTATAAAAGGCAGTGGATCATTTTTCCCTGTTTTCGCGAAAATAATACCATTATAATGACTCCTCCAATTCCAAAACCGGCAGCAATAATGGTTGCAATCAGCACTGGGACATTAAACCATCTTAAAAGGATGGTTACTGCTATTACAAGTAATATTCCGGTGGTTTTTATAGCAAGTCGGTTTGGTAGTTTTTCTTTTTTAGGTTTTGAGCCGGAAGCCAGGTTGTCCATAGCCCCGAAGTAGCAAAACTGGCTGCACCAGGCGGGCCCGGTCAAAACAATAGTGCTTAGAAATAATATAGTCATAACCGATAGTTGTCCCCGGTAAACTGGTCCTCCAAGGATCATCATGGGAATAGGTAAGTGAAATTTACCTGTCATAAGGAATTTTTCAAACCCCAATAACCCTAATATAAGTTGGCCAAAAAAGACAATCGAAAAAAGTGTCCATGTTACTTTTCTCCAATACGGAACATTCACTGGATTCTGCATTTTATAGGCTACCACTGCTCCATAGGTAGCAATTACGATGATTTCGAGCCAACCTCCTCCTTTTATAAACCGTTCGGCTATAAGCATCGGGTGGGGAAGATTCACTTGTATCGCCGATAAAAAAACCGATATGAAAATGAAAACACTTAAAGGAAGTCGAAACGCATGTAATTTCATTTTAATCTGTTTAATAGATTTTCTTTACCTTCGAATGACTTTGCAGCAAGGCTCTGAACCGTTTCATGGGTTACTAAATTCAAAATAGCATCGCGTATAGGTGCATACTGAGCATGAAGAGGACAAGGGTTATTTTGATCGCAATGTTTTAAACCAAAACCACATCCCGAAAAGGTTTTTCCCCCTTCAGTTGCCATAATTAGTTCCTTTAAAGTTAAATCGGGCTTTCCCGAATCAAAATAAAACCCTCCGCCTTTTCCTTTCAGCGATTCTAAAAAACCATTCCTGACCAACCGCTGTAATATTTTAGCAATGTAAAACTGGGGTGCCTCTATCTCTTTTGCAATCTCTGTTATGCCAGGCCTTCGGCCTCCCGTATTTTGCGACTGAATATAAACCAATCCCCGCAAGGCGTATTCTGTTTCTTTGTTAAACACTGTATTTTATAGGTTAATTTTTTTTGCTTCAGCAAAGATAAAAAATATTTCAATAAATATTAAAAGACCTTTTGGTCCTTTAATAAAATAATACATACATTTGTATCTGTAAATCTTAATATAATTAGAATGAAACAATCGTTTGAAGAACAATTAATTGGAGAAATAGTAACACGGGACTTTAGGGCTGCCTCTGTATTTAAAGAGGTCGGAATTGACTTCTGTTGTGGTGGAAAAATGACTTTAGAAGCAGCTTGCAAAGAAAAGGGCATTTCTGATCAGGAGATAACCGCAAAATTAGATGCGCTGGAATCGCAAACAATTGATTTGGCCCATAATTACAATGCATGGGAATTAGGTTTTTTATGCGATTATATTCAAAATACCCATCATAAATATGTTCTAAAAACATTGCCCGAACTGGAGTTTTATACCCAAAAAATAGCTTCGGTTCATGGCAGCGGTCATCCGGAATTAATAGAAATAGCCGAATTATTTTCTGCAATTAATAAAGAATTGCATCAACACCTTAAAAACGAGGAGGAGGTATTATTTCCCGCTATAAAAGAAGTTGAAAAAGGACATTCGCCTAAAGCAAACGCGATTATTGTTTCGGAAATAAACCGAATGACTGGGGAACATGAATTTGCCGGTGGAGCCATGGATAAAATTAACGTGCTGGCGCAGAACTATAAAGTTCCTGAAGATGGATGCAATTCCTACCGTGTTGCCTATAAGCTGCTGAAAGAATTTGAAGATGATCTGCACTTTCATGTTCATCTCGAAAATAATATTCTTTATCCCAAAGCATTAAAAAAGACGCTATAAATATGGATACCGCAACAAAAAACCTCGAAAACGACCATCTTCATATTCTTCGGCTTATCGACGTAATGGAGCATATGGTACAAAGCTCCTCACCAGAGGTAAAACACCTGGAGATGGCAGTAAGTCTCATTAAAAATTTTGCAGATGGGTTTCACCATGCAAAGGAAGAAAATCTCTTATTCCCGCTTATGGTTAAAAAAGGGTATTCCACCGAGCAGGGGCCTGTTGCCGTTATGCTTAGCGACCATGAGCAGGGACGTAAATTTGTGAGGGGAATGGCAACAGCTATCTTGGGCTTTAAAAACGGCGAAACAGCTTCTTTATCATTGGTTTTTGAAAACATGAAAGGATATATCAGTTTACTGCGCAGCCATATTCATAAGGAAAATAATATCCTGTTCCGTATGGCCGACTCCGTATTTAATGAACAGGATCACCAGTTACTTTTGGAGCAATTCAGGAAAATTGAAAACAGTAATATTTGCGGAGGCGTTTTGTTGGATTGTGTAAATCAGATTGATTCTCTTGCAGCAGAATATAAGGTATAACTTCTCTACATTTTATTATAACTAACTTAAAAATCGATTATGACGACAAAAAAACTATGGTTTGGCTTTATGGCCGTAATGACAATTTCTTTTGCTGTACTCATATATTATGGCAGGGAAATATACCGTCAGGCTCCCCCTATTCCTGAAAAGGTTATAACTGCCGATGGAAAAGTGCTTTTTACCGGACAGGATATAAAAGATGGTCAGAATGTTTGGCAATCACTTGGCGGCCAGGAAATGGGAACGGTTTGGGGGCACGGAGCTTATCAGGCTCCCGATTGGAGTGCCGACTGGCTGCATAAAGAGGCTGTTTTTATGCTCAATCGGCTAGCACTACAAACAGATAACTTACCTTATGATAAGCTGACTGATGAGCGTAAAGCTGCGTTAAAGATTACACTACAGAAAGAGCTGCGTAAAAATCAGTATAACCAGGAATCTAAAACACTCACCGTTTCTAATATCAGAGCGGAAGCCATTGCTGATAACAGCAATTATTACAGTGGATTATTTACAAACAATCCCGCTCTCGCCAATTTGCGCGATGCATATAGTATTCCGGAAAATTCGTTAAAAGATCCGGAGCGTGTTCGGGTAATGAACGCCTTCTTTTTTTGGATTTCCTGGGCTTGTGTTACTGAAAGGCCAGGTCAGGCAATCACTTATACCAATAACTGGCCTTCGGAGGAACTGGTAGGTAATCACCCCACAGGAGCACTTTTGCTATGGACAGGATTTAGTGTGATGATGCTTTTGGCGGGGATAGGACTAATGGTTTGGTATTATGCCCGTAAACGCGAAGAGCCTTCAGATCCGGTTCCAAATAAATTTCCGTTATTGAATGAGAAGCACACTCCGTCGCAAAAAGCAACGGTAAAATACTTTTGGGTTGTTACTGCACTTTTAATGGTGCAGGTAATTATGGGCGTGATAACTGCTCACTATGGTGTTGAAGGGCAGGCGTTTTATGGAATTCCGCTTTCCGATTGGCTTCCTTATTCTATTTCCCGAACCTGGCATATTCAAATTGCTATTTTCTGGATTGCAACTTCCTGGTTGGCAACCGGTTTATATTATGCTCCTGCAATTTCGGGCGTTGAACCTAAGTTTCAACGGTTAGGGGTTAATTTTTTGTTTGTCGCTTTGTTGATAATTGTTGTGGGATCTTTAGCCGGTCAGTGGTTTGGAGTAATGCAAAAATTGGGTTATATACAGAACTTTTGGTTTGGGCATCAAGGATACGAGTATGTCGATCTGGGGCGTTTCTGGCAGATATTTTTATTTGTTGGATTGTTTATTTGGCTTTTTTTAATGGGAAGGGCTATTTGGCCTGCTCTTAAGCAAAAATCGGACAACAGAAACTTATTGATATTATTCCTTATTTCTACCATAGCCATAGCCTCTTTTTATGGAGCAGGATTAATGTGGGGACGACAAACTAACCTTGCAGTGGCCGAATACTGGCGTTGGTGGGTTGTTCATCTTTGGGTCGAAGGCTTTTTTGAAGTGTTTGCAGCCGTGGTTATTGCTTTCCTATTTGTAAGGATGCAAATAGTAAAAGCAACCACAGCAACTACAGCAGTTTTATTCTCGACCATTGTGTTTCTTGCGGGTGGAATTCTTGGAACTTTTCATCATTTATATTTTACAGGAACCCCCACGGCGGTAATGGCACTTGGGGCAACATTCAGCGCCCTGGAAGTAGTTCCACTGGTATTGTTGGGTTTCGAGGCTTACGACAATTTAAAATTGAGTCGAAGCATGGAATGGATAAAGGCGTATAAATGGCCTATCTATTGTTTTATTTCGGTAGCATTCTGGAACCTTGTAGGTGCAGGTATTTTTGGTTTTCTTATTAATCCTCCTATTGCACTTTATTACATGCAAGGACTTAATACAACCCCAGTACATGGACATACAGCCCTGTTTGGCGTTTACGGAATGTTGGGAATTGGCCTAATGCTATTTGTGCTGCGCGATATGAATAAACTGGATGTGTGGAAAGAAAAGTGGATTCGTTTTGCATTTTGGAGTATTAACATTGGTTTGGCAGCCATGGTATTTATAAGTGTTTTACCAATTGGTCTTGCTCAAACAGTAGCCAGTGTGCAGGATGGACTCTGGTATGCCCGTTCGGCCGAATTTATGCAGCAACCTTATCTGGTAACATTTAAATGGTTGAGGGTAATAGGAGATACTATATTTGCAGCAGGCACAGTTTCCCTCACCTGGTTTATTTTTGGTTTAAAAGGAGGTTGGAGTATAGAGAAGAAGTAATAGTTACGTATTTACTGCTTAATCAAATGCGTTTTGAAGGTATGATCTTTCAAAACGCATTTTTTTTTCTTAGCGTAGAAAATATATGGGGAATTAGAACAGCTTGACTATGATTATTAATGAGATATATGATGAATTGCAGATAATCCGTATGATATATGGGATTTAATAAAATAAAAAAAGGCCGTGTCATCACGACCAGGCCTTTTACTAACCAACAAATCCAAATTGATTATTACTTGAATTTAGACAACAAAAATAAAGAAATTGAATTGATATTTCCCAATAAAATTTCATTTTTTTTACAAAAAATAATATATATCATATAATGTACTCAATACAAAGGTGTTCTTTTATTTAGAATTTACTTATTATTCAATTTTATAGCGGAATTTAGCTAGTATTTTATTATTGCATCAAATGGATTCAATAGCGTGTTGATGAATTTTGGCACAGATTTTGAAATATGTTTAATACATCGGGTTTAAGTATCTGTAAATGTATTCAATACGTATTCTTTTTGTGCGGATTAATCCAATTTTTTCCGTTAGCTTTCTCAAAATTGTTGGGTAATATTCCCAACATAATAAAAGGTAATCTTGGTTTATACTTCTAAACTTTTTATTATGAACGCATTCAATCAATTACCCGCATTCGACAAAGCTCTTCATCTTGATGAAGTTATTTTTGCAGGTCGAAATCAGGCATACGGAGCTTTTTATCTTCGGAAAAAGTACAATAAGCACATGATAATTGCCTTTTTAATCACTTTTGCTTTAGTTGGTGCAATAAGCATCCCCATGTTAATTAATAGTCAAAACCCGGTCCCAGTTTTAAAAGAAGTAGTCTTTAATCCTTTACCTCCCGAAAAGATTGATAAGAATTTATTTACTCCTCCCCCTCCTCCCGAAAAGTTAAAAGTAAGCGAAGCACTGATGAAACAAGCTATATTTGGCCCACCAATAGTGGTCGAAAAAGTGAAGGAACATACTGAAGTCAATCTCCTATTAACTACGATACCTCCGGTAAATCCGATTCAAAATCCAACTACTGAATATATCGATACCAGTTCAGGTCCAGAAATAATTGATATAGACAAACCATTTATTAAAGTTGAAGTTGAGGCAACCTTTAAGGGAGGGACGTTAAACGATTTTCGGAAATGGGTGGCAAAAAAACTTATATTTCCCGAAAATGCTTCTCAAATGGATATTTCTGGCAAGGTAACCATTCAATTTGTAGTGAACACGAAAGGTAAAATTGAAGATATTAAAATAATAAAGGGCGTAGATCCGCTACTAGACCAAGAAGCAGCAAGGGTGATAGCAAGTTCGCCCAGGTGGGAGCCTGCAAAACAACAGGGAGTTGATGTGAAGCAGCTATTTGTAATCCCAATAGCTTTTCAACTTAAGAAAAATCAATAAATGTTTTAGAATCATAAAAACAGGAGAGAGGCAATTAGCCTCTCTTTTTTTATGAAGGAATTTCGACTAATTCTGTCACTTTAATTCCTCTTTTGTTAAGATTGATAATTTCCTTTACCCTTTCTAATGGTATTTCGATGGGAGTATCTACGGCCGATTTTGTTTTAAATGAATACCATACCGTTTTATGTAAAATATCTACTTTGTAAGGATAGGCGATTCCTTTTTTGGTCTCCAGCTCTAAAAGCTCTTTAGGGAAATCGGCTTCCGATTCTATGTAGGTTGCTAGTTCGTATGTGAGACAGCATTTAAGTTTTCCACATTGTCCCATATATTTCTCCATGCTCGACGATAGGTGTTGTGCCTGAATAGCCCTCGAAGTAACAGAAGGTAATTGGTTTCTCCAGGTAGAGCAGCATAGCTCTTTTCCGCAGGACCCGATTCCTCCTATTTTGGCTGCTTCCTGGCGTGCACCAATTTGACGCATTTCAATCTTTGTAGCTATTTTAACTGCCAATACTTTAATCATTTCCCTAAAATCGACCCTACCATCGGCGATATAATAAAATGTAGCCTTTTTCTTATCCCCCTGAAATTCCACATCACTTATTTTCATCTCCAGATTAAGCTCTATGGCAAGTTCGCGCGAAAGAACCAGCGCTTTTTTTTCGAATTCTTTCCCTTCATTATAAATCCTTAGATCGTTTTCATTTGCTTTTCTGTAAATAATATTTAACGATTCGGGCTCAATTCCCTTTGTTTTGCGCTTAAATTGTTTTAAGGCTAAATTTCCTTTCAGGGAAACAATTCCAATATCAAACCCTCCTTGAACTTGAACAGCAACAATGTCGGAGTATAATAAATTCAATTGATTAATATTTCGGTAAAAATCCTTTCGGTTGTTTTTAAACCGAACTTCTACAATGTTTGTTTCGATGATATCCTGAATGTCGTCTAGCCAGTCGTAGGATGATTTTCCTCCAAGGAATCCCGAGGAAATGTTTATTTTATTAGGGGAATCTATTTTGTGGTTTGCGCAGTTTGTGCAGCTCATCTTTTTATAATTATAGGTTTATGTAGTATTGCCGACTGCTTATTATGATTCTATAGTGAATTAATCGGTTCGTTGAGAACAATTAAAAGTGCAACAATGTTTGGATAATATTGAAATCTTTAGATTAATCCAGTTATAATAGGAATACTATACCGGGGATACTTATTCAAGTACAAAATTATTATTGGTTACATTTATTATATTTATTCTAATTTTCGATTTGATATTAAAAAGTAATTCTTAACTTTGCGCCCTTAAAAATTAAATTAAAATAGTCTGGTAAAATGCGAATAATTGAAAATGCAACTGTGGTTAGCCGTAGTTTTGGTGAAAAAAATGTGTATGTTGTTGTTAACGAAAACACAGGGAAAAAAGTAAGACTTAACGATCTCAAAGGTTTTGAACTTGAGCTTGGTGCAGAAGGTACTATCGAATATCTTAAAGGTGATGTTAATCATATTATTAGTTTTGCTCCTGCTTTGGTTGAAGAATTTGCTTAAACTTTTGTTTCCTTTAGAATATTTTAAAAGCACCTGATTTGGGTGCTTTTTTTGTTTAGTAGTGGTTTGTTTATTGAAATTTTTGAAAATGAAAGTTTTAATAACCGGGAAAGCTTGAGCTGAGAATGCGGCCTTGTTGTAAATTTATGGTAGGTTTTTTTTTATCCAACTACTAAAATAGTCCCCTGAAATTCCAATTGCTCCATTTATTTCTGTTTCTTAATTAAATGTAAAGCCCTGTTGGAAAGTATATCCAACAGGGCTTTTTTGTAATATTCTTAATAGTGTAATTTTAGCAAGAGTCATAAGGATTATTGCACTCCGCCAAATTACTTTATCAAATTTCTAAACGAAAATTTTCAGGTTTGTAATATTCGTGGTTTGTGAGTTTTAATTTGGAAAAAAACCTAAAGTCGCTAATAAAAAGTTTTTCATAATATTCAGCCTCATGATCCGGATATGTAAAAACCGGTTTTATTTCAGGAGCTTTTCCAACTTTAGATAAATTATCAATCCATTTAAACTTTTCAGGATTTGCCTGAGCTTCATAAAGGTGTTGATCGAGTTTTTTCTGTAGGTCATCTTTAGTTGTTTTACCAATATACCTTACTTGATCGTTTTCCAGTAGAACATAAATTGTTGTCATAGCTCTCAGGTTTAATTTCGATATAAAAGTAATAATGGAATTTAATAAGAAAAGTATTTGTTGATGGATGGTGAAAAAATAAGTGTCAAATGACCATTTATTTTGATTTGCAAAAATTGTCGAATATACAATGTTTAAAAGGCTTGTATTTACTTGTGGCGACAATTATTTGCAATCTAACAACCCCGTAATTGTTGAAAAGTTTTTAGTTTAATAATAGGAATTATTTTTTTGAATCTTTTGGAAGTTAATGTATTGTGCAGGTAATGAATTAAATGTATGATTTACACTTTTTTAGCGTCATGCAATTAAATCCATAAATGGATTGAAATAGAAAGTGTCTATAAACCAGATGAAAACATTTTAATCTCAAATAAAATTGCTGTTGTTTGAGCCCCCAAGCTATTATTTATTGTATGAAGAAGTCTCGATGTGAAAAGTATTTTTAAATTATTGTAGTTTTTCCCTTTTAATTCATTCTATTAAAAATATTGGAAATCGGTTGCTAAGGAAAATCTGATTTTTGGATAATTTAAGTATAACATTTTAAAACCCTGTTTAATTTTCTTAGTTTCTCTAACTTTTATTTTACTTGAATTCATATAAGTTTTTCTTTACTCTCAGTTCTTAGTAAACACTTAATTGAATATTTTGAACTCGTTAATTTATAAGAAGGGTCAGATAATATTTTATAAACTGAAATTGAAGTTTTCTACTCCCTCCCCAAAATCCGATTATTTATAATGTGTTAAGA
The DNA here is from genome assembly GCA_020048915.1 of Bacteroidota bacterium. Taxonomy (GTDB): domain Bacteria; phylum Bacteroidota; class Bacteroidia; order Bacteroidales; family JAAUTT01; genus JAAUTT01. Next base: position 14,646 of record JAIFLU010000163.1, read on the forward strand.
ATAAAAATCTTGACACATTATAAAATCAAATAAGTATTCAATAAATTAAATTGTTTAAACAAATATTATTAAAGAATGAACAATATATATTCAGGAGTGTTTAATATTGCATAAACAAAAATTAAACAAAATAAAACCTAAAACGATGAAGACACAATTAAAAAAATCAGCGTACTTATTTGTACTTTCAGTTGTATTGTTTGCGAGTTTTACTTCTTGTAAGGAAGACGAAGATCCTGTAGTAGTTCAGCAAAAAAGTATTGTGGAAACAGCATCTTCAAATTCCGACTTCTCAATTTTGGTTCAGGCATTGCAAAAAGCCGACCTTGTTACGACAATCAATAATTCTACCAATCTTACTGTGTTTGCCCCAACAAACAGTGCATTCAATGCTCTTTTTACAAAGCTTGGTGTTACCGGAATAAACGATTTGTCTAAAGAAACATTGACTCCGATATTACTTTATCATGTGTTGGGACAAAAAATTACTTCTTCACAAATACAGAACGGCTATGTTTATACATTAAGTCCTGGAGCTGGTGCTAAAACTCAAGCACTTTATATTAAAATTGATGGAGGAGTGAAACTAAATAAAACATCTAAAGTTGTCATTCCCGATATTATGACTTCAAATGGTATTATTCATGCTATTGATCAAGTTATTTTGCCTAATACTGTGGTTGATATTGCTTCTAATAATGGCGATTTTAGCATTTTGGTAGAAGCTGTTGTTAAAGCTGATTTAGCTGGAACACTTAGCGGAGCTGGTCCATTTACCGTTTTTGCACCCACAAATGCAGCTTTCCAGGCTCTTTTTACCACGCTAGGTGTAACCGGAATCAAGGATTTGACAAAAGAACAATTAACCCCAATACTTCTTTACCATGTGGTTAGTGGCAATGTATTGTCTTCTCAATTACAATCAGGCGATGTATCAACACTAAATGGTAAATTTAAAGTAGCTGTTGGAACTCAGGTTACTATAAATGATAATGTAAAGGTGGTTGCTGTTGATGTTCAAGGTTCGAACGGAGCGGTTCATGTAATTGACAAAGTACTTTTACCAAAATAGGTGAGATTAGAATTAATTTTATGGTTAGCTATGTTATAATTTCAGGGAAGGCCTAAAACCTTCCCTTTATTTTTTAATGACAATTTCACTCAAATAAAATGTTTCATTATTATTTCGATTAAAGTCCATCAGCATAGAATGCACTAAAATGAGTATCCAATTCGTATTTCACCAATAACTTTACTTGAGATGGTACTTTTGCTAATAGTGAATTCAACCGGGCCAACGATAGTGCGCATACCAGCTGCAATTCCCAAACTTTGGTAGTTTTTCCCGGCGAAAATTAAATCGTCTATATTATTTCCAATTCGGGCAAAATTGGTTTTGATCGTAATAAACTTGTCTTTCAAGGGTTCTATTCGGAATGCAAGATTGGTTGCAAATAAATTGGCCGCCGAAACTGCCATAAATCTTAATCCATCGAAAGGGAAGATATTATATTCGTTGGGGAGAGAACCTCCCAGGTAATTGTAATAGGTAAAGGGGAGTTTATTTGAAAAGCTAAAACCACCGCACGCTCCAGGGATAATGACCAACTTGTCAGATATTGGTATAGCTTTATTATAAATTGCTGTAATTCGCCAGAGGGATTTGGCCCAGCCAGGGGTGGTGAAATACCGCGCCGCCAGAACCGATTTTATTTCGGCATTAAAATAATCCCCTTTATGTGGATAAATGGTTCTGTCCTGGGTGTCGAACCTAAACCGGGTAAACCAGCTAAATGAACGCATGTTATAGTTTACAGTGTCGTTTACTTCAATTTGATGGGTAGTGTTAAAATATTCCAATTGCAAACCGGTACGTATCATAAAAGCATTAGAAATAGACGATCGGAAATCGATTTCGGCAGAATAGTGCGCTATATCGAAATTGGCGATTAACATTTCTTTAGGGGTGTAAAATTTGGCCAAAAACGTGTTAAAGTGTGTTGTAATTCCTAATCCAAGATTTGGCCTTGCAAAGGTATGGATGGTATATTGTGCGTCAACTGCCGGATACTGCCCTAACTTTAGGTCTAGTAACAGGCGGGAGCCTTCTCCCAGAATATTCCGATAGGTTGCATTAAGTAAAATTGCCGATTTCAGATATTGATCGTAATGCAGGCTAAACTTAAAAAAATTATAGGGTTGTTCCTTAAATCGTAAAGTGAGCACAGAGCCATTGCTTTGAGGTAATATCTTATAATTCACCCGCTCAAAAAAACGTGTACCATAAATCCGTTCCACACCATGTTCCAACTCTTGAAGCGTTATCCAACCGGTATCGAGTATTTCGAAATTGCCTTTGACCAGGTTTTTTGATACTTTGTTAAGACCTTCGAGTTGTATTTGTTTAATATATATCGAATCGAGTTCTCCGGGTCGCGAAAGGCGTTTTGAAGCAGGACCTAATTTTTTTATAGAGTCTACCAATGCCTTTAGTTGAGGTAACATGAAACGAGCCGATCTTTCTCCTAAAAGAATTAGAGAATCGGCATTTTCAAAGCTAAAGAGATTGTAGCTTTGAATATTTGGTTTGATAAGGATGTCGCATAAGGCTCCCTGTTGGGAATTGAAAATTGCAGCCTGAAAACTGGATGCCTGATCCATGATACGGAATGCCGAATTGAGTTGATCTTTTTTATACAAGCTGGCTGACACTTCCACGCCAATAATAATATCGGCTCCCATATCGCGGGCATCCTGGACAGGAAAATTGCGAACAATACCACCATCGACCAAAATTTTGCCGTCAATTTCGATAGGGCTAAAAAACGAAGGGATAGCCATACTTGCGCGGATTGCATCTGGCAAGAATCCGCTTTTAAGCACCACGGGCTGAACATTTTCGATGTCGGTGGCAACACAACGAAATGGTATGGGGAGCTTGTCGAAATCGTTAATATTATGAACCGGCCAGGTATAATGCGACAGGAGCATCGAAACCTTTTGTCCATCTACTAATGCTTGCGGAATTGTAACCTTTCCTTTCACAATGGGGAATTCCCCAACATAACGCCCAAAATCGTCTTTCTCTTCAATTGAAATATTGCGACGCGAAATTTCATCCAGTAACATGGCGTTCCAATCGGTTTGGCGTACAATATATTCGATTCTTTTAGCAGAATAACCACATGCATATAAACCTCCCACCACACTGCCCATGCTTGTGCCTGTAATATAATCAACAGGAATCCCAATTTCTTCCAGTACCTTCAAAACTCCAATATGAGCAAGGCCTTTTGCTCCGCCTCCGCTAAGCACTAATCCAATTTTGGGTCGATTAACGGTTTGTTTTTCCTGACTATAAAGGTATGATGATATTAGCAGGCTAATAGCACAAATTAGTATCAGACGGATACGGATAGTGGTTATCATAAGGATTTAATACAACTAGCAAATATACAAAATAGGGGGAGGAAATCTATGATTCGAAATTTTTTAAGAAGGTTCTATGCCTTCAGAGTTTGAGGTAAAATGCTTTGGAGGTGCATGATTAGGAATAATAAATGAAAACCGTGATCCTTTTCCGTATGTTGATTCAACTGCAATTTTGCCACCAAGCAATTCAATAATTTGTTTTGATATGGAAAGGCCTATCCCTGTACCTCTATAGAAACGAGCTTCTTCCGGAGGATTTATTTTTCGGAAGCGGTCGAATATCTCACCAAGATGTTCTTTTGCAATTCCAACCCCCGAGTCTTCAACATAAAATTCAATAATACCCGGCATTACTTTATAACCAAAGCGAATGGATCCTGATTGAGTAAACTTTGCTGCATTCGAAAGGAGATTTGTAAGGACCTGTTTAATACGATATTTGTCCGAGTAAAGCAGTAAATTGAGTTGAGGAGATTCATTAATTAGCTGTAATTGCGGTTTTTCAATTCGATGTAAATATTGGGATAATACTTGCTCTACATCACTCAATAGATTTTTAACGCTAAAATTCGTGTAAATTATTTCGAGTTGATTTGACTCAATTTTTGAAATATCGAGGATGTCCTCAATTAAGTGCATGAGGTATCTTCCGTTTTCAAGTATTATTTTTGAATATTCTTTCCGTTTTTCTTCCTTCTCTACTTTTTCCAATAATTGACTAAACCCTAGAATTGCATTCATTGGAGTTCTTATTTCATGGGTAATATTCGTGAGAAAAGCGGTTTTCAGGTAATCTGCTTTTTGAGCTTTCTCTGTTTGCCTTATATGAAAATCAAGAGCAACAAAAATTAACGTAATACTAAGGAATAAATAGACAATAGCGCTGGAATAAAGGTCGAAAAGCCTCGTTAACCTGTCAGGATAGGTCTGGAATAAATCAGGGTATTGATATTCGAGGTAAAATAAAAGTGTGATATTTATGAAAATAGCTACTGAAAATATTTTTCGGGGGATTTTATCAAACAAGAAAATTATATACGATTGTATTACAACAAACAGGTATAAAATGGGGCCGTAGGAACCATAGTTCAGAAACCATTGCATATTTATTGTAAATAGCAACAATATTATAGTAATGTATTTTGAGAAAAAATGTTTTCTTTTTACTCGCCCCAAATAATAGGCAAATAAAAAAAAGAGGAATGAAAAAAAAGTGGATAAGATTAGAGTGGGTCCTAAACGTAAATAAATATTCACAAGTGTGCCCAGAAAACCTGCTATAGAAGCTAAAAGGCTGATTAGGATTACGAGATAGTTGTCTAAGCCAATTTCTTCAGGACTTAAAAGTAAAAACCTATAAATCTTCTTAATCATACTCAGGAATATAATCTCTCACTACTGAAAACCGAAGGCTGGAATTGTGTGCAATATATAAAAAAGAAACTAAAAAAGCCGCGAAGAGGTGTACCCTGTTGCGGCTTCTTTGTATTTATTGTCTGATTATGAGGATTTTTTATTAAACCAATAGCTATTAAAGTTTAGCTATATTCATTTAAGATATCCTTTACACCATCGGGAGAGACACGACCGTAAACTTTTTCACCAATCATTACCACCGGTGCTAAACCACAAGCTCCAACACACCGCAAGCAGCTAAGAGAGAATCTTCCATCTTTGGTAGTATCGCCGACCTGTATATTTAAAATGCGCTTAAATTCATCCAGTACCTTTTCCGCACCACGCACATAGCAGGCAGTTCCGGTACAAATGGAGATTGGGTGCAGGCCTTTGGGGAGCATGGTAAAGAATGAATAGAATGTTACCACTCCATATACCTTTGCTACCGAGATTTTCAGCTCCAGGGCTATTTCTTCCTGCACTTCGGCGGGTAAGTAGCCAAAATGCCCCTGTGCCTTATGCAGAACGTTTATTAATTCGCCAGGCTCGTTGTTAAATGATTGGCAAATTTCTTTGATTTTGTCTATTTCACATTGTTTTAGTTCGACTTTTATGCTGGACATCGCTAGTTCCTCCAAAAATTAAATTTTACAAATTAAAGTTATTCTTCCGGATGTGATGGGTTGATGTAAATGAGCTTCAAAGGTTTGCCCAGAAATTCTTTATATAATTCAATTATAAAGGGATTCTCGTGCGATTTACGAATTGGTTTACCTGCATCTTCGCGATAAAGAGCTTCCTGACGAGCTTTCAGGATACTGAAGTCGCCATGATGAAGCGGTTGGCCGCCTCCACCAATGCAACCTCCCGGACAGGCCATAATTTCTATAGCATGAAAGGTTGATTTTCCTTCCCGAATATCTTCGAGGAGTTTACGTGCATTTCCCAAACCATGGGCTATCCCAATATTTATCGGAAGCCCTCCGAAATCGATGGTTGCCGAACGAATACCTGCCAATCCGCGTAATTCTTCAAAGTCGACTTTTGGAAGTTTATTTCCGGTATGAAGTTCGTAGGCTGTGCGAACAGCCGCTTCAATAACACCTCCAGTAGTTCCGAAAATAACGGAAGCACCAGTAGATTCTCCCAAAGGTTTATCGAAATCTTCATCAGCAAGGGCATCAAATTCCAGGTTTGCCTGTTTTATTAAATTGGCCAACTCTCGGGTCGATATGGAATAGTCGACATCCGGACTCCCGTTGTGACTAAATTCGTCGCGTGAGCATTCATATTTTTTTGCAAGGCAGGGCATTATGGAAACAACAACCATATCCTTACGTTCTACCCCGATTTTCTTAGCGAAATATTCTTTGGCAATAGGGCCAAACATTTGTTGTGGCGATTTTGCCGTGGATGGAATATCCATCATTTCAGGGAACTGATGTTCAAAGAATTTTACCCAAGCCGGACAGCAAGAAGTTAATATTGGAAGCTTGGTTTTATCGCCTGCCAGAAATTGGGTAAGCCGGTTAAGCAATTCGGTACCTTCTTCCATAATCGTGAGGTCAGCAGCGAAATCGGTGTCAAAAACATAATCGAAACCCAATTGCCTTAGCGCAGCAACCATTTTTCCTGTTACCAGTGTTCCTGGTTTTAAACCGAATTCTTCGCCTAAAGCAGCACGAACAGCAGGAGCGGTCTGCACAACTACTGTTTTTGACGGATCGGCCAGTGCGCGGATTACAGCATTGGTGTGGTCAACTTCGGTTAAAGCGCCTGTTGGGCAAACGGCTACGCATTGGCCGCAATAGGTGCAAACAGAATGGTCGAGGTTCATTTCAAAAGCAGGAGATACTACCGACATAAACCCGCGGTTAATTCCGGAAAGAACACCTACCGTTTGTACATCATTACACATCATCTCGCAACGACGGCAGCGCACACATTTATCCATATCGCGGATAATGGCAGGAGAGGTATCTTCGCGGTAATGAGACTGTTCCCCTTCATAGTGCAGCTTTCGTATACCCATATCCTGCGCCAGTGTTTGCAATTCACAATTTCCTGATTTGGCGCATACCAAACAATCGGTTGGGTGATCTGACAAGATAAGCTCCAGAACTGTTTTACGGGCATTCAATGCCCGGATGGTATGGGTTTTTACAACCATTCCTTCGGTTACATCGGTAACGCAAGCCGGAGCAAGGTTTCGACGACCTTGGACTTCGACCACACAAACGCGGCATCCGCCAGGTCGGTTTTCGATGGGCATGTCGCCTAATTTAAAGAAACACAGGGTTGGTATATGGATGCCAGCACCTTTTGCGGCATGCAATATTGAAGTTCCTTTGGGAACTTCAACCGGTTTATTATCTATGGTGAGTTTTATCGTTTCCATAATACTGTTTCGTCTAATTAATTAATAACAATAGCGTTGAACTTACACCTTTCTATACAGGCTCCACATTTTATACAGATACTGGTATCGATAAAATGCGTTTGTTTTCGTTCGCCGGATATTGCATTAACAGGGCAGTTTCGGGCGCAAGCAGTGCAACCAACGCAGTTTTCAGGGATCACTTTGTATATCATGAGCGACTTGCACCGCCCGGCTGGGCATTTTTTATCCTTAACATGGGCAAGGTACTCGTTCATGAAGTTATCGAGTGTAGAAAGCACCGGATTAGGAGCTGTTTGACCAAGGCCGCAAAGGGAGCTGTCTTTTATTACAGAACTGAGATTACGCAATCGGTCTATATCTTCCATTGTTCCGTCGCCCTTGATAATTTTATCCAAAATTTCTTTCAGGCGCATAGTTCCAATTCGGCATGGGGAGCATTTTCCACAGGATTCATCAACGGTAAAATCAAGATAATATCGGGCCATTGCCACCATACAATCATCTTCGTCCATCACAATCATTCCTCCGGATCCCATCATCGAGCCGCTTGCAATTAGGTTGTCGTAATCAATTGGGGTGTCGAGATGTTTGCTGGTTAAACATCCTCCCGAAGGTCCTCCGGTTTGTACCGCTTTAAATTCTTTATTGTTTTTTATTCCGCCGCCAATTTCGAAAATTACTTCTTTCAGGGAGGTTCCCATTGGGACTTCAATTAATCCAACATTATTGATTTTCCCAGCCAGGGCAAAAACTTTGGTTCCTTTTGATTTTTCGGTACCAATAGATGCAAACCAATCAGCTCCTTTATTAAAAATCACCGGAACATTGGCGTAGGTTTCAACGTTGTTTACTACGGTAGGCTTTTTCATGTAGCCAGATTCGGCGGGGAACGGAGGTTTTACAGTTGGCTCGCCACGATGGCCTTCCATGGAGTGAATAAGTGCGGTTTCTTCACCGCAAACAAAAGCGCCGGCACCATAACGAAGGCTTATGTCGAAACTGAATTTACTTCCGAGAATATCTAAGCCTAATAATCCATATTCCTGAGCCTGTTTGATTGCTATTTTGAGGCGTTCGATTGCAAGAGGGTACTCGGCACGAATATAAACCAATCCCTTTGAGGCTCCAATGCAATAGCCGCAAATAGCCATCGCTTCTATCACACTATGAGGATCGCCTTCGAGTACCGATCGGTCCATAAAAGCTCCCGGATCTCCTTCGTCGGCATTGCATACTACATATTTCTGGTCGGCTTCAAATTTACTTGTTAATTCCCACTTTATCCCGGTAGGAAAACCTCCGCCTCCGCGACCACGGAGCCCTGATTTTTTAATGATGTCGATCGCTTGTTGGGGCGACAATTCTCCCAAAGCCTTAGCCAGCGCAGAATATCCATCACGGGCTATGTATTCGTCAATGTTTTCAGGATTAATAAAACCGCAGTTTCGTAAGGCTACCCTGATTTGTTTCCGGTAAAAACCCATATGCTTTGAATCGCTTACAGGTTCTTTGGTTTCAGGGTTCTCATAGAGGAGACGTCTTACTTTGCGGCCTTTTATGATATGTTCGGCAACTAATTCTTTTACATCGCCAGGAGTTACTCTTACATAAAAGGTATTGTCGGGCATCACTTTTACTACAGGCCCTTGCTCGCAAAAGCCGAAACACCCCGTCATTATTACCTGCACATCGTCTTCCAGGCTGTTATGCTCCAGTTCGGCTTTTAAATTTTCGACAATAGTGTCGCTTGCTGATGATTTGCAACCAGTTCCGCCACAAACCAATAAATGCATTTTATATTTTGCCATAATAATTCCCTCCGGTATCAGTTGTTATCAATAGATTCGTAGTTCACGGGAATAATACCTTCCACAAATTCGCCGTTTTTAATATATTTTTCGATTATCTCATCCGCTTTGCGAATATCGACATATCCAAAAACTACAGGCTCTTTATTGGGGAGTGTGACCTCGATTGTTGGTTCGGCGTAACAATATCCCATGCACCCGGTCTGGGTTATCAGGGTATCGATGTTACGTTTATCCAATTCGTCAATTAAAAATTCCATTACTCCTTTTGCGCCGGAAGCAATTCCGCATGTGGCCATAGCAACTTTTATCCGGACATATCCTTCCGGATCAGTGCCCCGCTCTCTAACTTTAAGTTTGGCTTGCAGGTCTTCCTGCATTTTTTTCAAGTCAGCCAACGATTTTACTTTAGTCATATACTTATTTTTAGTTTATGTTTTGGACTAGCTTTGAATATTTATTTCTTGTAAATTTTCGTGTATCATTTCTTTTATAAATTTCATAACACCAGGATCATTTACGGGAGTATCCCCCAGCGTGTTTTTAATTTCTTTAGTGTCTAAAACATATTGCCCTTTTTCGGTTGTATGGGAATAACGAAATTGTATGCCTGTATTTGCAGCTATCAAAAGAACTAAAACCCCTGAAATATCCCCCATTGGTTGACGATCGATATTGTTCAGGTCCATCGCAGAGCTCAGTTTTGTTCCTTCCCCTTCGTGCGAAGTTAGCGTTACGGTTCCGTTGCATTGCTCCACCAATTGCTTATAAAGCGAAATTCCCAATCCAACCTTTCGGGTGGTGCGTGATGTAAAAAAAGGGTCGCTTGCCTTTTTCAAAACATCTGCCGACATCCCTATTCCATTATCAGTAATTTGAATATATAGTTTGTTCTTTTGTAGACTTTCAGAGACCTCAATATCAATAAAGGAAGCTTTTGCCCGAATCGAATTCTGCACCAAATCCATTATGTGTAAAGAAATTTCTGTCATATGTTTTTTACTTTGCGGCCATTTATGTGATGAAGAGCCTGGCATATTTCGTTGAAATTGACTGTATCCATAGAAAAAATATTGGCATGCCTTCCAATAAACTCTATTTGATGAGCATCTGAATTTTTCAGGACTGTGAATTTCTCAAATTCAGGATTATCTTTCAGAAAAATCTCTTTATTTGAGTTGTTTGAAATTTCTATAGCATCAGCTTTTAGCTCCGGAGGAAGAAAACCTAAATTACTTAACAGGCTATTGGCCGGTTTATTAATATGGGCTGGAATAAATATCCCCCCCAATTGATGTACTTTTACTTCTATTTCTTCAATCGATTGGTTAATAGCTGCAATTAGCAAGGGTTGTATTTCCTGAAGTATTTGTTCGTTTTTGTCTACCACAACCTGGTATCCAAATAATTTAGGGTCATTTTGGATTGTCGACATAAAAGAGTCCAAATAGACCTGAAAACGTCCCAAAATTTCATCATTTTCAAAGAACGTAAGGCAATGAACTTCCTCTTTCGAGGTGACTTCAGCGCCGGTTAGAACAAAGATGCCGCTTTTTTGCCCTAAAACCCTTAAAAGCGGACCATGCAGCGTGCTGTTATGGTCAGTAATCCCTATAATGTCGAGGTTCTGTTCAAGTGCCTTCTTTATAATATTTACCGGGCTCATTTCTAAATCGCCGCAAGGCGATAGAACCGAATGAATATGCAGGTCGGCCCGGTAATTGTTCATTTTTATTTATTAATAAGATTATAAAGTTTTCCTGAAATTTCGAACGCCGTTAGCGAAGTCCCTAAAATTGGGAGGTCCTCGTTATTGCTTTCATCCAGGGTGTCTTTATCCGGACGAAGTCCTTTAACAAGAATTACAGCAGCCAGGTCTTTTAAAGAGGCTACAGCCATCACATTTTTATGTGTTTGCAAGGTTATCCAAATCTCATTTTCGGAGGCGTTGCCCATTACGTCGCTTAATAAATCGGATACATATCCCCCGGATACTTCTTTTTCCAGACCACCATTTCCGGAAAAGACAATTAGATTTAACTCCTTAATTATTTGAGAGACTTTCATCGTTGTTTTTTATTAATAAATTAGTTGTTTAAGCGATTAAAAATCCAGTTCAACATTCCATTTATTTTCAAATTTTTCTTTCCCCCAAATATTTTCCAGTACCTGATGCGATTCTTCTTTGGTGAAAATCTTCCGCTTTTCGAGCAATTTCTGAACAAATATACATTGAGCGATATTGGCATTCCCCTGAACAACATCTTCGGCAAGCGATGCGCATTTGGGAGAGCCACAAGTGCCGCAGTCAACCAGCGGTAAGTGCCGCAAAAGTTCATGTACTTTTTTCATTTTCTTCATTGCTTCCAGCATGTCGTCATCGAGTTTCACTATCGATCGTGGTTTAACTTTGGCAACCCGGATATTTGCCAGCAGAAAGCTTTTTTCTGTTAGAATATCTTCTTCCGGCTCAATACCTCTGATGATTTTCCGGGCAGCTGCTTCGGCCCGTAAATGCAACCTGCGAACGGTAAGGAATCGGTTTCCCGAGATTAAAACCCCTCCGGCACAACTCTCATCGCAAGCACGCATTTCCAGAAAATCGAAATGGGGGAGGTCTTCGTTTTCGAGTTTATCAAGGAATTCAATTACATTGTGTATTCCATCCACAGCAATGCTTCTTCCTTTAGCATTTTCGGATTCGCCACGGGTGAGTGTCCACAAAATATTTTGGGGAGAAAGAAATTTCCGTGTTGGTACCGGGCATGTCTCCTTATCGTTTTGCTTGATTCCCGAATATACTTTGTTATACAAAGTATTCATATTTATTACTCCGGTAACATCTGATTTCTCATCTCCTACAGGACTTTTAATTGCGGCAATCTTTGCAGCACATGGGGTAATATAGAAAAGGCCAATTTCGTCTTCTTTATATCCCAGGTCTGAAAATTTCTTTTTATTGTAAATTGCCGCAATATCTAATGGAGCTTTAAGAAGCAAAATATTTTCGACCAAGGCCGGGAATTTTACCTGGATTAACCGAACAATAGCTGGGCAAAACGATGAAATTACTGGTTTTGAATCGTCGTGATCATCCATGTAAGGGTTAATTTGATCTGCCAGAATATCAACCGAATGTTCAATTTCATAAATGTGGGTAAATCCTAACCCCATTAATTCGCTATATATCTGCTCTGTGGATATTGTCTTTGGGAATTGACCAATAAAAACGGAAGGAACCAATGCAACCCGAATCGGGTATGAAAATATCTTGTCAAAATCGTCTTGCTCAATAATAATTGCCAATACCGGGCATGCCCGAAAACATTCTCCGCAATCTACACACCGGTTATTGGACAAAACAGCTTTACCATTTTTTATTCGTATTGCTTCGGTTGGGCAAACTTTCATGCAATGTGTGCATCCGATACAAACATCTTCCCTTATTTTCAGGGCATGGTGAAATTCCTTTACCGGTTCTATCATCTCAGAAGCGTAGTAAGTTCCACAATAGTGCCTTTTCCTGGTTCGCTTTCGATATTGAGTTTATCTGCATTCTTTAACATATTGGGTAATCCCATTCCTGCTCCAAATCCCATTTCCCTGACTTTTTGAGAGGCAGTTGAATACCCTTCCTTCATAGCCTGTTTGATATCGGGAATGCCTGGACCTTCATCGCTAAGGCGTATAAATACTTTATCAGGTTCAATGTCCACATCAATAGTTCCCCGATGTGCATGGGCAACAATATTTACTTCGCCTTCATACAATGCGACCACAATTCTTTTAATCAATTGAGAATCGACATTCAATTGCTTTAAAAGCTTCTTTAATTGGCTGGAAGCATTTCCTGCCCGCGAAAAATCGCCACCTTCTATGGAATATTGAAAATGCACAATGATTTAATAAACTGGTTTAAGACCGGCTTGAAACAACAAACCACAGGTTTTGAACATGGAATAACAACATTCGATAATTACAATATTATTTTCGTTTGCCAGATCGATTATTTCGGAAGTAACTTTTTTATTTCGAACCATCACAATGCAGGTTATATCAGCCATTTCGGCGGTACGAATCGTTTGGACATTGGAGAGGCCGGTAATTAGTAAAATATTGCTCGTCTGTAATGTCAACACATCGCTCATCAGATCAGAAGCAAACCCCATTTCTACATCCTTTTCCAGGTTTTCTTTCCCTAGTATTACAGATCCGTCTAATGTTTTAACAATTTCGGCTATTTTCATATTCTTCAACTAGTTGTATAGATGTTGCAAACTTCAATGCCGGCGTGGGTTGGAACAAAGCACTGTAGTTACTTACGAAAATACAAAATTCATTGTGATTGGCGTAACACCAAAAATCATATTCTGTTAATATAGAATTGATCTTAATAAACAGGTAGTTACTTGAGCTTCCTGTCGTATGCCGCATTATAGGTGTTCCAGAATTCAGGATTGGAATTTATCTGATTCCAGTATAGTGGCATTGTTTTGGGAATGACTTCAGAATAAGGAAATTCTTCTGTGATGGATGGACTAATCTTGTTTACAAAAAACTCACGGTGCTGAAAGTATCCATTATATTTTCCGGCCATGCGGTTTCCGCTTAAATCGGTAACAGCTCCTATTGTGAGTACCAGGTCGCCTTCGTCGGTAAGCAGATTTAGTGTCTCCGTATCAATTTTCAACAAAATTCGCACGATATTTTTCGATACCGATATTGCGTTAATTGGTATTCGGGTTTTTCCATACCGTATGCTGAAATTGCTGGTGTCTTTCCCTGATATTGTATCTACATTTCGATTAAAGTGGATGTCGAGCACTCTAATTTTTTTTCGAAGAACAGTTTGACTGAATGCAAACGTTGAAGTATCCACCCGATTCCTGATTTTAAAATAATTTCCAAAAGAAAGATAATGAGGGTAATATTTTCCGTCGAGTTCCCGGTATTCTATATCCAAATTGTACAACGGACCGTCGTAATCTTTGTCGAAAATATGTGTCTCGTAAACTATTTTCGAAATTGCAAAATTGTCGGTACGCAACACCAGGTAACCCTTTGCCGAAAAATTAGCAGCCGAATCGTACCCATAACGGTTGTTGTACTCAAAGCTAATGCTATAAACCTGCACATCGTTCATGTACGAAATACTGTCAATTTTAAAGTCGTGGTTGCGAACAAAGCTTTTCGAGAAATAATCGAGGAACGATAAAGTAAATCTGTTGTTGTTGCGTAGGGCGTCGTGACTTCTCAGTATAAGAAATTCGTTGCCATCCATGGGATGGATGTGAGCCCCAGGGATAAATTTCATTTTACGGTTATCGTAGAGCATAATTTGAGAGCTATCATAAGGGAATTGAGGATTGTAGCGCAATTGAAGCAGCCTTATACGGGTTGTTTTTACATCGTCACTGGCAAAACCTTTGTCTTCAACCTCAATTGCCGCTTCAAATAAGTTGTAGTATTTCCGCTTGATTTCCAGGTAATCACGGTAATAACCGCCAATTTGATAAGGGCTTTGAGGGTAGTTTAATTCCATATTCGCTATAGCCTTTTTGATAAGCTTTTCAGCTGTTCCCCGTTTATTTTTTGTTTTTACAATTACCTGATCGAGCATGTGCGCATAAGGTTTTAGCTTAATTGTCAGGTATTCTTCATTTTTATATTCAGTAATAGGGAGCACGTAATTTTTGTATCCCATCGACGAAATATACACTGTGTCGCCTTTACAGGAATATGGGATATGGAAAGTGAATTCGCCTGAATTATTCGGTATAACGCCTATTCCGATATTTTTAATATAAATATTGGCCACATCTACAGGGGACTTTGTTTCACTATTAATTATTCTGCCCCGCATTGTAATATCAGCCTGGGCAAAAAGAACGGAATTTAATATTAGAAGATAGATGAAAAGAGCTGTGTTTTTAGTATAAAAACATAATTTATACTTGTAAAATATTGATAAAATGCGATATGTCAGATAAGGTGAATTATGCATCATTTGAGGTTTTAGCATAATGGTGAATGAAATTACGAATTTTTAACCATAAAATGACGTTGTTATTAAGGAAACCAGCGAAAGTAAAACTACACTGATATCTGCTATGCCTATGGATATAAGATCGGTTTGTTGGAAATTACCCTATTTGCAAGGGAGTTGTTTGATATTGTTTACTCAAGGACCTGAGAATTCACCTGTCTTTACCGTGTAAAAACCCAGGTATTCTCTTTTGTAAGCCGGGTATTAAATTGGTACCCTTCCGAATTAAAAAGCTTAATATCTTCCGCGTTGTTCAGTTTATTTTGAATAATAAACCGGGTCATCATTCCTCGTGCTTTTTTTGCATACATTACAATCATGGAATATTTACCGTTTCGCTCTTCCCGAAATTCGGGGGTAATAATAGTTGCCTTAAGTAATTTTGGATGAATTGATTTAAAATATTCGGCCGATGCCAGGTTGATAATCACGTTGCTGTTTATTGCAGCTAGTTGTAGATTAAGATTATTGGTGATTTTATTGTTCCAAAATTTATACAAACCAGTGGTGGACTTAATCATCAGTTTTGTTCCCATTTCGAGCCGGTAGGGTTGTATAAGATCGAGCGGTCGTATTACTCCATATAATCCCGAGAGAATGCGAAGGTGTTGCTGCGCATTATCAAAATCACTTTTCGAAAAGGTTTGGGCTTGCATACCATTGTATACCTCTCCTTTAAAAGCAAGAATGGCTTGCTTCGCATTTTGAGGGGTAAAGGGAGTATTCCAGTGGAAATAGCGTTCGTAATTCAAGCGGGAAATGGCGGGACTAACCGACATTAATTCGGCAATATCCTCGGGTGTTAATTTGCGTAGCTCCGAAATAAGTTTTGAGGATTCTTTCAGATATTCCGGTTGAGTATATTCACCAATAAGCTGTTGCGGTTTGAAATCGAGTGTTTTTGATGGAGAAATAACAATAAGCATATTGGCGGAATAATATTATGGGTGCTTTGATGAGTTTTAATTGATACTTTAAAAACTCAGTGTGAAAACAGTCTCCATTTCGGGAATTGAATTAGCGGTGATTGTACCTCCATGTAATCGCATAATTTGACGCGATAAGCTTAACCCTATACCCGAACCGGTTGGTTTGGTCGTAAAGAAAGGAATAAATATTTTGTCGAGTACATCTTTTAAAATCCCAACACCGTTATCAATTACCTGTATAGTTACCCTGCCGCGTTTATTATAAAATGCTTTTAACTCTATTTGTGGATTAGGTCTTCCTTGTAGTGCATGAATTGAATTCTTCAGTAAATTAATAATTACCTGCTCAATAAGCTGTTCATCTACCGAGAACTCAATATCTTCGGGCATTATCGATAGTGTAAACTTGATATTGTTGACCTTAAATTCTTCATCCATCAATATTTCAATGTTCTTTAAAAGCGATTTGAAATTCGAAATTTTGAATATTGGTATAGGGATTCGGGTCAGATTCCGGTATGTGTTCACAAAATGTAATAAACCGGTACTTCTTTTATTGATGGTCTGTAATGCCTGATGAATTTCTCCCATACTTTCGCCATCGATACAAACCTGGCCTTGTTCATTTTGGGTCGAATTTACCTGCATCGACGAAAGCATGTTCTCAATGGTAGACGATAAGGAAGCAATGGGGGTAATTGAGTTCATAATCTCGTGCGTAAGCACACGTATTAGCTTCTGCCAAGCCTCGGTTTCCTGCTCTTCCAGAACATTCTGAATATTCTTTATCGTAGCTAGGGTAATCTGTTTGTCTTTAATTTTTAACTCCGTGGCAAATATGGCTAACTGAAGAATATCGTCTTCATCCTGCACTTTTACCAGGGCATTTTGGCCGGCAGAAATATTGAGCAGTGTGTCAACCAGCTCTTTACTCAGGCTATTTAAACTGTTGATGTTTCGTAACGAATTAATTTGAAACAACCTTTTAGCCGCTTTATTAACCATTTCGACCTCACCATCCTTTGCCCGATAGGCAATGATACTCACATCAATGTTCTGAACAATGCTTTGGAGGTAATGGAAATGTTCTTCTTTTTCCGAACGGACCTTTTGGAAATCCTGAATTACGTCATTAAATGCTTTACTCAGGTCGTCGAAAGAGGAACCCAATCCTTCCCCCTGAAACGACCGGGTAAATTCGGAAAATCGTATAGATTCTAAAAAACTGGCCAGGTCTCTGTTTGTTTTATTGATGTACCTGAATAGCGAGAATATTTGAAATATTATTAGTATTCCAATAATAAAAACCGTAATAAAGGTGTCTTTATCAATAAACAACAGGTAAAAAAAGAAGAAGAAAGATGTGGCTAATAGTATTATCCGCACCATACTCACGAAATAGAACCGCTTATAAATCATATTTTTCCATTCTACGGTAAAGCGAAGTGCGTGTAATTCCAAGCTCCTGAGCAGCCTGTGTAATATTTCCCTGATATTGTTTTAATACTTTCACAATAATCATTTTTTCGACATCATCTAAGTTAAATGTATTAAGTTCAACTTCGCTTACCTTATTGGCATGGGTTGAAAGAATAAAATCGGTAGGCTCTAAAATATTACTGTCGCTCATAATAATTGCCCGCTCAATTGCATGTTGAAGTTCCCTTACATTTCCAGGCCATTGATATTGTGCCAGTGTTTTTAGGGCAACCGCACTTATTCCTTTAATGGTTTTTTTATATTTTTTAGCATAAATTTTTATGTAATGATTAGCTAAAAGAGGAATATCGCCAGTTCGCTCGCGTAAAGGAGGAAGATGAATTTCGACGGTATTTATACGATAGAGTAAATCCTGACGGAATGAATTGTCGGCAACCATTTGGTGAATATTATTGTTGGTAGCACAGATAAGCCTCACATCAATTGCTTTGGAACGTGTTGCTCCTACCCGGGTTATTTCCCGGCGTTCGAGCACCGTCAATAATTTTGTTTGAAAGGGTAAGGAAAGGTTTCCTATTTCATCCAGAAAAAGCGAGCCTCCTGAAGCAACCTCAAACCTACCGGCTTTTTCTTTCTTTGCATCAGTAAAAGCGCCTTTTTCGTATCCAAAAAGTTCGCTTTCGAATAGGGATTCTGTAATAGAACCTAAATCGACACTTATAAAAATCTCATCTTTTCGCAGCGAATTACGGTGAATAGCGCGTGCAACGAGTTCTTTTCCCGTGCCATTTTCGCCCAGGATTAAAACATTGGCATCGGTAGCAGCTACTTTCTGAATCGTGGTAAAAACCTTTTGCATTTCAGGCGAATTGCCAATGAAGTCGCTAAATGGCTGATCCATCACCTGGCTGATTTCCTGTTGTTTTGACCTTAACGAGGTGTTTTCCCTGCGGCTTCGTCTTAGTTTTATCGATGCGGAAACAGTTGCCAATAGTTTTTCGTTTTGCCACGGTTTTAAAACAAAATCGGTTGCACCGGCTTTAATGGAGCGTACTGCTTTTTCGGCATCTCCATAAGCTGTAATAAAAACAACGACTGAATCTTTATCGATCTCAAGAATCTTTTCAAGGCAATCGAACCCTTCCTGCCCACTAATAGCATCCTTGGTAAAATTCATGTCCAGAAGAATTACATCGTAGTCTTCTTTATTTAGATAATCGCTAATCCCTTCAGGTTTAGAAAGAGTGTCGATTAATTCAACATGGGGTTTTAACAGTAATTTTAGGGCAAATAGTATGTCCTGATTGTCGTCTACTGCAAGGATTTTACCAATTTTTGTGTTCATCGTTATGCGATTTGCAAATTAAACTTTACCCGGTTTATTATGATAAATATTAATGGCACTAAACAACAAAAGTGAGGAAGTTGTCTAAGCCACTTTTTGTTTCAGTAAGGTAAAAGTAATTATTATTTTGATATGTTCGAAATCGTACTGTTTATGTCTCATTATTAAACAATGCTATAAATAAGAATAGCATTTTAAAATGCATTAAATATTTGAAATAAAGTATAGTATGTTGTTAGGCATAACTTTTGTTTTAACTTCGATGCAAATTTAAAATAGAGATTAATGGACGGAATGGATCGCAAAATTGAAAACAAGAATTTCTGGAAAAAAAAATATACTTGGTTTTCGGTTATCTCGGCTCTTATATTGATTACTTTTTACAATATTGTTTTTGGTGATAAAAGTTCTAAGCTCAATGTAGAATCTGAAAAGATAGCTATAGAGCCTGTTAAAAATGATATTTTTCAGGATTATATCGCCGTAATTGGAACGGTTGAACCAATACAGACAATCTATATCGATGCCATGGAAGGAGGAAGGGTAGATGCAATCATTCTCGATGAAGGCACCATGGTAAAAGAAGGCGATTTGATAATGAAATTAAGCAATTCGAATTTATTACTCGATATTCTTAATCGGGAAGCTGGCCTGGCAGAACAGGAGAATCTGCTTCGCAACAACAGGCTGGCGATGGAACAAAATAAATTAAATCTGGAGTCACAATTACTCGAGCTTAATTTTCAACTCAAAAAACTTGAACGAAATTTTAAGAACAACGAAATTTTGGTGAAAGATGAGCTTATTTCACGTGAAGATTTTGATCAGTCAAAGGAATTGCTTGAATATTCGCTCAAACGAAGAACCCTTCTGCTCCGCACGCAAAAACAGGATTCTTCTTTTCGGTCGGTAGCAATTCAGCAGTTAGAAACTTCGGTTGGCCGTATGCAAGAGAATATTGGGCTTATTAAAGAAAAATTTGGAAGTCTGAATGTTAAAGCTCCGGTTTCTGGTCAATTAGCGATTGTGATGCCCGAAATTGGCGAGTCGATGGCTCCCGGACAGCGCCTTGCACAAATAAATGTGCTGGATGCCTACAAATTAAAAGTGGAAATAGACGAGCATTATATAGCCCGTGTAATAAAAAACTTGAAAGGCGATTTTGAATTTGACAATAACAACTTCGATCTCAAAATCACAAAAATATATCCTGAAGTGAAGAATGGCAGGTTTTCTGTCGATATGGAATTCGCGGGAAAAATTCCTGAGCAAATCAGGATTGGTCAAACTGCCCGAATTCGGCTCGAATTAGGCGAATCGAAGCAGGCTGTTTTGATTCCTAAAGGCGGTTTTTATCAAAGCACCGGAGGACAATGGATATATGTGGTTGATAAAAGCGGTAAAATTGCTGTAAAACGCAATATTCATATTGGGCGGCAAAATCCAAGATACTACGAAGTAATTGATGGTTTGGAGGCAGGAGAAAATGTAATCGTGTCAGGATACGACACATTTGGAGATGCAGACAAACTGATACTAAAACATGAATAAATAGATTACTGTCAAAAATTAAAATACATGTTCCTAAATAATATTCATTATTAAAATTTCCAGCTCATGCTAAAAACAGTTGACTTAATTAAAGTTTTTCGAACAGATGAGGTTGAAACCACCGCTTTAAATAAGGTGAATATGGCGATTTCCCCAGGCGAATTTGTTGCTATTATGGGGCCGTCAGGATGTGGGAAATCAACGTTACTAAATATTGTTGGGTTACTTGACAACCCAAGCGATGGCCTGTTCTATTTTAACGGGGAAGAAGTCTCAAAATATACAGAAAAGAAGCGTACAAATTTACGGAAAGCCAATATTGGTTTTGTGTTTCAGAGTTTTAACCTGATAGATGAACTCACTGTTTTCGAAAATGTTGAACTTCCGCTTCTTTATATGAAAGTTTCGGGAAGTGAGCGCAAAAGAAAAGTAGAAGAAGTACTGGAACGGATGAAAATCGCCCATCGCCGCAACCATTTTCCACAACAATTATCGGGCGGCCAGCAGCAGCGCGTCGCAATTGCCAGGGCAGTTGTGACAAAACCACGGTTGATACTTGCCGATGAGCCTACCGGTAATCTCGATTCAGCAAATGGCGAAGAAGTAATGAACTTATTAACAGAACTAAATCAGGAAGGAACTACCATAGTAATGGTAACGCACTCGCCTACAGATGCAGAGAAAGCATCCCGAATAATTCAATTGTTCGACGGGCATATTGTTACAGAAAATATTCGAAGGAATTAATCTAAATATACACAGTCATGAGAGATTTGAGTATTCCAATTCCTAATCTTAAGGAAAACCAGATAGCCAAGCTAGAAGTTACTGTTGGCGAAGAGAAGCTTAAATACGAATTCAGAATCGAAAGTTTTACATGGGAAACAGATGACGATCTTCCCAGTCAATCATCCGATCATGTGAGCCGGTCGCTTGCCCGAATTACAAGATTGAAACACGC
This sequence comes from Bacteroidota bacterium, assembly GCA_020048915.1. Taxonomy (GTDB): domain Bacteria; phylum Bacteroidota; class Bacteroidia; order Bacteroidales; family JAAUTT01; genus JAAUTT01. The sequence continues at coordinate 35,957 of JAIFLU010000163.1, forward strand.
TATTGAAAGTTATGATAGGAATTGGGAATTGATTCAGATTTATAATCCGGCTGAAAATTCAAAGTTTATTCAGGTCTTATACAGAAAAAGAAAAAGTTAATTCAAATTGTCGTTAAAATAAAAATTATGAGAACAATCCTAATAGGACTAAGTGCAATTTTTTTCAGCATTTCGGGAAACGTTAGCGCTCAAAAATACTGGAGCCTGGAAGAATGTATAAAATACAGTCAGGAAAAAAATATACAAATCAAACGGAAAGAGTTACTTACTCAATCATCCAGCAATAATTTGTTTCAGTCTAAAATGAACCTTTTGCCTTCCTTAGGTGCCGGGGCCGACCATAATTATAGTTCAGGCCGCTCTCTTAATCAGGAAGAGTATAAATGGGAAAATGCAAATTTACAACAAGGCACCTTGGGGGTTCAGTCGGAAGTAGTTTTATTTAACGGATTACAGAATTATAATGATATTCAGAAAGCAAAGTTCGATTTAATGCAAAGCCTGGCTGAACTTGAAAAAGCGAAAAACGATGTTTCAATCAATATTGCCACAGCCTATTTACAGGTATTATTCTCGGAGGAATTGCTGGAAGTAGCCAAGAGCCAGCTGGACGTTTCGAAATTGCAGGTTGAACGGAATAAAAAGCTTGTTGAGGTAGGTAATGTTGCCCGTGGAAACTTACTGGATATTCAGGCACAAGCTGCCCGGGAACAAGTAAACGTTACCAATGCCGAAAATAATTTGAAAATAGCCTATCTAACCTTAACTCAGATGCTGGAATTGGATTCTGTTGGCGATTTTAGGGTTCAACGTCCCGAAAATCTGACATTGGAAGAGGTGCTGCCTATGCAAACAGTTTCTGAAATTTATAATCAGGCAGTAATGGCAATGCCCGAAATTAAAAGCTCCGAATACTTTTTGAAATCAACTGAAAAGGATCTTGCTATTGCAAAAGGACGATTAAGCCCGCGATTATCGCTTTCGGGAACTTATTACAGCCGTTACAACGAATTTGCCAAAGATCCGTTAAATCCTACCGGTGATTATGCTTATTCAAGTCAGATAAAAGACAATCAATATAAGCAGATTAGCTTGAGTTTATCTATCCCAATTTTTAACCGATATGCGACCCGAACTCAAATCAGTAATTCGAAGATCTATGTGCACGATGCACAATATAATCTTTTGGATACTAAAAAGGCACTTTATAAATTAATTCAACAGGCACATGCCGACGCTATTGGGGCTTACACGAATTACAACTCAAGAAAAGAAGCAGTTATTAGCTCGGAAGAGGCGTTTAAATATACTCAACAAAAATATGATGTAGGAATGAGTAATGCCGTAGATTATAATATTTCGAAAAATAATCTTATTAAGGCAAAGTCCGATTTAGTTCAGTCAAAATTCGAATATTTTTTCAAAATTAAGGTGTTGGACTTCTACAGGGGAGTGCCTTTGAAACTATGAGAGGAAAATTTGTCTGGAATCGAATATTGGAACAATTTAAGCCCGGCGTGAAAATGTCGGGCTTTTATATTTTCTTTTCGTAGCAGTTAATAGGGGCTTTTTGGGTGTTCATGAAAATATTCCCTGCAAAACGATATTTGTGCTTCATTAATAACAAGATTCCTTCGTTACAGCTACTCGTAACATCCAGTTTGACAGACGAAAACCCCTTTAGCCTTGCTAATTCTTCGGCATAGGCAATTAGGGCACTTCCAACTCCTTTATTTCTCCATTTTGGCAAAACAAAAAGTCGGGAGATATATAAACTGGAATTGTGGTTGGATTCCCATTTTACGTCTTTAAATTCATCAGGTTCTTCCTTACTTATTGTGATTAATCCCAAGCTTATGTCGTGATTTTTTAGAATATAAAGAGATTCGTTCTGTGCTTCACGAAGCATGTTGGGGTATAAATTTGTAAAGAGGTCGGGATGAACTATTGATTTTTGAATAAAATCGGCTAATACAATTTTAATAATATAAAATGCCTCAACCACATCCTCAGGTTTGGCCTGACCGATAGTATATTCTTGAGTAATTACTTTTTCAAGACAATTTGTTTCCATTATTTAAATTGGTAACAAGGCAAAGCAGTTTTGAAATAAAAAATCTACATTTATAACGGCAATTTTTAGCTTATTATTTTAAAGCGATTGATTTTGCTTGTTAATAATAATTGTCAAAAATATAATAATTAGTTAAATGATAAAATAAAGTCTTAACGAATATTCATTTAATTACATTGATGTGTATTATTTTAGGCTTTACCTCCGTTAAATTGTGACGAAAGTTTTTATGAGAGTCTGTTTTTTAAATAAAACCAAATTTAGTTTTGCTACATTCCTTCTAATAGCGCTGATTATAGGATTTCTCAACTCCTGCGAACGTGATGCCTTTAAGCCAGGTAGAGCTGGTCAATTGAGTTTTTCGAAGGATACTGTTATGTTCGATACAATATTTACTAATCTGGGGACAGCAACATATAAGCTCACCGTAATTAATCCTCACAATTATAAGGTTGTCTTGGATTCGGTATACTTAGCTGGGGGAGTGAATTCGAATTTTAAAGTGAACATCGATGGCGATCCTTCTTCTTTATTGCGTCATTTAACTATAAATTCAAAAGACAGCTTATATATATTTATTCAGGCCTATATAAAAGGTACAAATGAAAATGATCCTTTTTTAAATCTGGACTCTATTGTATTTGTTAGCGGTGAAAATGTTTCGGATGTAAAATTGTGGGCTGTTGGTCAAAATGTTATTCCATTTCATAACGACCGCATTCAATCTCAGGAATGGAATAATTCCAAACCATACCTGATTATGGGTACACTTACAGTCGATTCCGGTGCCGTGCTTAAAATTCATGAAGGGACAAAAATTTATTTTCAAAAGAATGCTAATATTTCAGTTAACGGAACTCTTCAAGTATTGGGTACATTTCAGGCTCCGGTCTCATTTCGGGGATCTCGCTTGGAGAGCGACTACGATTCTATTCCCGGTGAATGGGGAGGGATAAATTTGAAGGGGAACGATCAGGTAAATGTTATTTCGAATGCCGTTATAAGGAATGGAAATATTGGAATTGCTATTGGGGATTACAGGAATACAAAAAAAGTAAAGTTAGCTTTGACAAATACTATAATCTCCAATATGGGGTATTCGGCGCTTATTGCCTATCAAGCTGAAATAGAGGCTAAAAATTGTGTTTTTGCAAATTCTAATAATACGATTTGTAAACTACTTTATGGCGGAAAATATAGTTTTACCCATTGTACATTTGCAAATTATGGAGCAATGTATGTAGGTAAGGAGGTAGGCGAAAAAACACTTATTCTTCAAAACTATATAGATTATATTGATAGCAACAATAGACCAATAACTGCATATAATAATCTAGAAAATGCATTTTTCGGTAATTCCGTTATTTATGGGGATGGGCAAAGTGAAATAGCGTTCAACAAAAAAGGACAGGTGACATTTAACTATACTTTTGATCGTTGCCTTATAAAAACAACTTCGGAAATTATTGCAGCTAATAGTTCAAGTTTTATTGAATGCATTGCCGATAAAGCTCCTAAATTTATTAAACCGGGAACTGAAAACTTTCGCTTGGATACTCTTTCTCCTGCAAAAGACTTTGGAAAACTCGAATTTGGTAATTTAGTTCCCCTTGATTTGGATAATAATTCCCGAATTAGCGATTTGAAGCCCGATTTAGGAGCATATGAACGTATTGAAAAATAGTAGATTATCTAAATAGAGATTCGTAAATTAGGGTTTATTTTTTTTTCCAATAAAAACGACTTTTGCATGCAACGTAAAAACCATTGGTTTCAAATATTTGTTTTAGGGATAATTCTAATAACGGACAATATATTTGCACAGCATTCCCTTGCTGATTTAAAGCTGGTTTTTTATAATGTCGAGAATTTCTATGATTGGAAAAACGATCCAACAATAAACGATGAAGAGTTTTTGCCTGAGGGATCGCGGCGTTGGAGTAAATCCAGGTTCGAAGACAAAGCCATGAATATTTATAAAGTGTTTTCGGCAATTGGCGAATTCGAATTTCCTGCCATTATCGGAATGGCCGAAGTGGAAAATGCTTTTGTGTTGGATTACCTGATGCAACATACCCCTATGAGTAAAGTGCCGCTTGCGTATGTGCATAAAGATTCGCCAGACCCCAGGGGAATAGACGCGTGTATTTTATATCGAACCGATAAACTTAAGTTGATAAAGAAGGAATTTATTGCTCTTAGGCTAAAAAATCAAAAGATTTTTGAGACCCGCGAAATTGTTTATGCCTCTTTTCAAACAAGCAATAAAGAAGTATTGCACGTTTTTGTTAATCACTGGCCATCCAGAAGGGGAGGGGAGCTTGAGACCCAAAATAAAAGAGGAAATGCAGCCACCGTTTTAAGGGATAAAATCGATTCAATTTTTAAAATTGAGCCTAGGGCAAACATTATTTTAACGGGAGATTTTAATGATGAGCCTATAAGTTCAAGCATTACAAAGCTTTTAAACGTTCAACAGGTTTCAGGGAGTATTTCATCCTCCGGACTTTATAATTTATCTTCGGATTTCGAAAAGCGTTTTGGGGTAGGTACTTTAAAATTTAGGGGAGATTGGTCGGTTTTCGATCAAATAATTGTTTCAGGCGCTTTGCTAAATGGAAGAGGATTGAAAACCTGCACGAAATGTGCCGGAGTTTTTAAAGCACCCTTTTTATTAACCGAAGATAAAACACATATGGGTTTCACTACCAGGCGAACGTATAACGGATTAAATTATAACGGTGGCTATAGCGACCACTTGCCGGTATTTTTGGATATTTCTATTTCAAGGCAATAAATAGCCTAATTACTGAAAATCTTTTTGTCCGTTTATTCGTGCGGTTTTTCTTATATTTACTGTCCTTGTTTTTCAGGGGAGATTAAGAAATAGTAGTTTAATTAATTTAACATAAGTACGATATGATTCTTTCTATGACTGGTTTTGGTAAGAGTGACCTTGAGTTTGCACAAAAAAAGATATCCATTGAAATAAGGGCTCTTAATAGCAAACAGCTTGATATTATCTTAAAATTACCATCCATTCTGAAAGATAAAGAATCCGATTTTCGGAACGAAATATCCAAAGAACTTATTCGCGGGAAAATTGATGTTTATGTAAATTACGATGGAATGGAAGAGGATAGAGGCGTTGTAATTAATAAATCTATTTTTAAAGATTATTACAATCAGTTAACCTCCATTTGTGAAGATCTTGCAATTCCAGTTTCGAATGATATTCTGAATTCAATATTACGCTTGCCCGATACCTTAAAAATGGTAAAGCCGATTGTATCAGACGACGAATGGGCTATAATCCAAAATGGAATTATTAAAGCTGTTCAGGATGTTAAACAATTCAGGATTCAGGAAGGTGCCTCCCTTAAAGAGGATATTATGAAAAGGCTTACCATTATTGAAACCTTATGCCTGGCGCTTGAACCTTTTGAAAAAGCCCGCATCGAAAAAATATCCAACCGAATCAATACTAATCTGGATGAATTGGTTGGCCGGGAAAAAATTGATAAAAACCGGTTTGAGCAGGAGTTGCTATATTTTATTGAAAAGCTCGATATAAATGAAGAAAAAGTCCGGTTAAATAACCATTGCAAATATTTTAGGGAAACTGTCGAGAATGAAGACTTTGCAGGAAGAAAACTGGGTTTTATTACGCAGGAGCTTGGCCGGGAAATAAATACAATAGGATCGAAAGCGAACGACTCAACAATTCAGCAAATGGTTGTTCAAATGAAAGATGAATTGGAAAAAATTAAAGAACAAATTAATAATATTCTTTAATTTTTTATAATAACATATTGGGATTAATATGGCAGGAAAGCTTATTATCTTCTCGGCGCCTTCGGGAGCTGGTAAAACAACCATTGTAAAATCATTGTTACAATCAGGATTGCCTTTGGAGTTCTCCATATCAGCAACCAGTCGCTCTCCCAGAGGGACTGAAGTTCATGGTAAAGATTATTATTTCCTAACATCAGATGATTTCAGGAAGCGGATTCAGAATGATGAATTAATTGAATGGCAGGAGGTTTATCCAGGAAGTTTCTATGGAACGTTGAAAAGTGAAATTCAGCGAATATGGGATAAAGGAAACCATGTAGTTTTTGATGTGGATGTGTTAGGTGGTCTTAATCTTAAGAAAATGTTCACCCAAGAATCGTTAACTCTTTTTATTATGCCTCCTTCAGTTCAGGAACTCGAAAATCGCCTCCGCAACCGGAATACTGATTCGGATAGTATAATTAAACAACGTGTTGAAAAAGCAATTTACGAATTAGGTTTTGCCGGTAAATTCGATAGGAGAATTGTAAACGACGATTTAGTTAAGGCTCAGCAGGAAGCTTTTCAAATTGTAAGTGAATTTATTTTAAATTAAAATGATTACCGGTTTATTTTTTGGTTCTTTTAATCCTATCCATGTGGGGCATCTTATAATTGCCAATTATATGGTGGAATACACCCCTGTAGAAGAGGTTTGGTTTGTTGTCAGTCCTCAGAACCCTCTTAAAGATAAAAGTTTACTGGTTAATGAAAAGCATCGGTTCGAAATGGTGAAGTGTGCCATTGGAGACGATAAGCGTTTTTCCGTAAGTGATATTGAATTTTCAATGCCAACACCGTCTTTTACTATAGACACACTTGCCGTTTTTTTTAAGCTTTATCCGGAACGAGAATTTGCTATTATTATGGGAGCGGATGGTTTGTCGATGTTCGAAAAATGGAAGAATCAGGAAGAAATTGTAAAGAGTTGCAAAAGGTATATTTATCCGAGGATAGAGGCGGGAAAGTTGAATGAAGAAAAAGTAGAAAACGGGACAATTGTGGCTGCCCCGCTTTTGAATATTTCATCTACTTTTATTCGTAAAGCCATTAAAGATGGAAAAGATTTACGCTATTTTGTACCCGAAAATGTTTGGCTTTACATCCACCGTCACGGTTTGTATCTTTAATATGTTTTAGAACTGGTATCCAAATCCTACATGGAAGGATGGAACAAATCCAAAATTGTCTTTATGTATTCCCATTGTCGAGGGTTTTTCAGTTCCCTGATACTTCGAACCTAAATATGCCCCAAAACCAATGCTGTTTTCCAAATACAAGGCTCCCAAAAGTTTTACCTGAAACCCGACCCCAAATGAATGTTCAAAAGAAGTCATTTGTCCTTTGGTTGCAATGGTAGCTGAAGTGGTACCATTTAAAGTAACATTTCCGTCTACTTCTACCGGAGCATGATATATGAAATTATAATATAAAAAAGGTTTGATAAGCTTATTATATTGCCCACCTGAGCGTTGGTTTTTGTAAAATCCTAAAAAGTGCTTGTATTGGAATTCAATACCCATGTATTCGCGGGTCTTACTGTTCATTAAATACCCTAATTCAAATAAGCGGTTGTTAACCTGAACATTAAAGCTGACGTTTGTGCTTGTCCCAAATCCGCTACCAGTTTGTGATTGAGAAATATTTGCTCCATAAGTAGCAAAACTGTAAGAGAGTTCTTTTGCGTTTACCGAGATAATCATTATTATCAGGCCCATCATCAACATCGCTATCTTCTTCATGGCATCGGGTATTATTTTGTTGTTATAAAAGTAATTTTATCGAGCCCTCATTATTATGGTAACTAAATGACATTTCTTAGCAGGTTGGTTGATGTTAATTAATGGAGGGGATAAGACAAATTATTATGATGGAATGAGCTAAGTCACCTTTTTTTGCTTTGATTTATTAAGAATTGATAAAAATAGCTATTGAAACATAATCGTATTATAGGGTCTGGAAAACGCTATGTAACGTATATTAGGCATAGTTTTGTGTTAAATAAATTTTTTCTGACGGATTCTTAAATTGACAAAACGATGAAATATTTTGACAAACTGATTTTAAAAATTGACTAAAAATTGGACTGGCGATTTTTTGTCTTAAATTAAAAGATTGCGCTTCACAATGGGTAACTGCTATCAATTGCTTAAATTTACCTGAAAATTTATCCGAATATATGTCCCTTAAATTAGTATCAGATTATTCACCCAGTGGAGATCAACCCGTTGCCATTGAACAACTTGTTCAGGGATTGAGTGATGGGAGGCAATACCAGACCTTATTAGGGGTTACCGGCTCGGGAAAAACATTTACTATAGCCAACGTAATTGAAAAAATTCAACGGCCTGTTTTGGTATTAAGCCATAATAAAACCCTGGCAGCTCAGCTATACGGAGAATTTAAGCAGTTCTTTCCTGAAAATGCGGTAGAGTATTTTGTCTCGTATTATGATTATTATCAGCCCGAAGCATATTTGCCAACCACAGATACCTATATAGAAAAAGACTTAAGCATAAACGAGGAAATTGAAAAACTTCGGTTAAGTGCTACTTCATCCTTATTGAGTGGCAGGCGCGATGTTATTGTTGTATCTTCTGTTTCATGTATTTATGGTATTGGAAATCCGGAGGATTTTAACGAAAACACGATTTATATTAAAAAGGGACAGCTACTCAGCCGTAACCTGTTTCTGCATCGTTTGGTTGATAGCCTTTACTTTCGAAGCGATTTGGAATTTAAGCGGGGAACATTTCGTGTAAAGGGCGATACTGTTGATATTTACCTTGCTTATAGCGATTTGGCATATCGGGTAGTTTTTTGGGGCGACGAAATTGAAGAGATTTATTCGTTCGACCCATTTAATGGAACCCGGGTTGAAACAAAAGATGCTGTTCAGATTTTTCCGGCAACTATTTTTATTACTACCAAGGAAAGAATGCAAAAAGCCTTATCGCAAATTGAAGAAGATTTGGCAAAACAAGTTGCGTATTTTAGGGAAACAGGGAAATACGAAGAAGCAAAGCGTTTGGAACAACGGGTAATTTTCGATCTGGAAATGATAAAGGAACTCGGTTACTGTTCCGGAATAGAGAATTATTCGCGCTATTTTGATGGACGCAAAGCTGGAACGCGACCATTCTGTCTGCTCGATTTTTTCCCGGACGATTTTGTGATGGTGATTGACGAAAGCCATGTAACAGTTTCTCAAATCCGCGCGATGTATGGTGGCGACCGATCCCGCAAGCAAACACTTGTGGAATATGGGTTCAGGTTACCTGCAGCAATTGATAACCGTCCTTTGAAATTCGAAGAGTTTGAAGAACTTATTGGACAAACTATATATGTTAGTGCCACTCCTGGAGATTATGAACTTGAAAAATGCGAAGGGATTGTTGTAGATCAGGTGATTCGACCAACCGGATTGCTTGATCCGGTGATTGATGTGCGACCCAGCCTAAATCAGATTGACGATTTAATGAATGAAATTGATATCCGGATTCACAAAAAAGAACGAATTCTTGTCACCACTCTTACAAAGCGTATGGCTGAGGAGTTGTCGGGTTACCTTATAAGGATGGGAGTGAAATGCCGGTATATCCATTCTGATATCGATACCCTGGAGCGTGTGGAAATATTGGAGAGCCTTCGTAATGGAGCTTTTGATGTTTTAGTGGGGGTTAATCTGCTTCGCGAAGGGCTCGATTTACCGGAAGTATCACTAGTAGCTATATTGGATGCGGATAAAGAGGGTTTTCTGCGGAGCGAAAGGTCACTTACCCAAACAGCAGGAAGAGCTGCTCGTAACCTGAATGGCAGAGTAATAATGTATGCAGATAAAATGACCAACAGCATGCAGCGAACCATTGACGAAACCAACAGGCGTCGCGAAAAACAGCTGAAATATAACGAGGTAAATGGAATAACACCACGGCAAATTATTAAGGCGGTGGGCTCCATGATGGGCGACAAGCATGAAGCCATAGTAAAAGGCAAAAAGGTTTATGTGGAAAGTGACTCCATAAATGTAGCCGCCGACCCTGTTGTGCAATATATGAATCCCGTTGGATTGGAAAAAGCAATTGAGCAAACTAAAAAATCGATGCAAAAGGCAGCTAAAGAGCTCGATTTTATTGAAGCTGCCCGGTTGAGGGATGAGATGTTTGCCCTTCAGGAAATGTTGAAGAAGAAAGGGTAGTTTTTGGATTATAAATTATTGGGCATTAATATGAGTAGGATGAATCTTATGGCTCACTTTATGGTTCATAGGTTAGTGATAGACCTAAAAACGGATAACTAGGGTAATTACGTAATTGTCCATACGGATTTAATCCGCGATAAGCATGAAAAAACAATCCGATGGATTGACAGGATTCTAATCGGGGATGAAATCTGTATCCGAAATAAAAATTAAAATTAAGCTGCATTGCCTCTTTTATTTCTTTTGTTTCCCAAACTCCATTTACTTTTTTA
>JAIFLU010000173.1 GCA_020048915.1 Bacteroidota bacterium
GCATCTATGACTATATAACTTCAAGTTTGCAATTGAAATTACCAAATACAATTATTTTATACAATTCGGTAAATAAAGATCAAAATGAAACTAAATTGGAATCAATAGCTGGAATTACTGAAAGTATCTTTTCTAAAGTTATTACATTGATTGGGTTTAATCCTGTTGGAAGAAAATTCAGTCTCCAACCAAACCACAATAATTATATCAGAACAGGTAAATTAGTTGAATATGAGCAAGGTTTAGCTGAATTTTCTGCATCGGCGATACCTAACATTATAGCACATACAATTGAAAAATTTGTAGGTCTTCATAAAATCTACACCATAGGCATTATAAATGATGATAGTTTACTGGCTTCGATTCATTTGTTTACATTTAATAAAACAATTATTCAAAATAAGGATTTTATTGAATCCTTTGTGCAACAAGCAGGTATTATACTTCAAAAAAAAATTGCCCAATTAGAACTAAAAGATAGTGAAGAACGATGGAAATTTGCACTGGAAAATGCTAAAGAGAGAGTTTGGGATTGGAATATTAAAACTAACCACATATTTATTTCTAACCAATGGAAGGCAATGCTAGGGTATACTGAAGATGAAATTGAGAATAATTTGGAAGGGTGGCAAAAACTTATACATCCGGAAGACCTTAGCCAGTTTATTAATGATATTCATCTTCACTTGGTTGGGAAATCATCCCATTATTCAAATATTCATAGAGAACTTTCTAAAGACGGGACATATAAATGGATTTTAGATCAGGGTAAAAGTATTGATTTTGATGATAAAGGATATCCTGTTAGAATGATTGGGACACATGCAGATATTACAGAACAAGTTGAAATTAGAAAAGAGCTTTTATTAGCTAAAGAAAAAATTGAACAAACTCAACTAAATTATGAAAGTTTTTTTAACACAATTGATGAATTTCTTTTTGTACTTGATGAACAAGGGAATATAATACATATGAATAATACTGTAATCACAAAGCTCGAATATTGCAAGGAAGAGCTTTTGGGGAAGTCAGTATTGATTGTTCATCCACCTGAACGACGGCAAGAAGCTGAGCGAATAGTTTCTGAAATGCTTAATGGTGAGACAGAATTTTGTCCAGTCCCACTTATTTCAAAATCGGGAGAGCAGATAGCAGTAGAAACAATAGTTACCAGGGGGATTTGGAATGGTAAACCTGCAATGTTTGGAGTAAGCAAAAATATTTCCAGATTAAAACTATCCGAGGAAAAATTTTCGAAAGCATTCCATTCTAATTCTGCAATCATGGCACTTTCACTTTTTGAAAGTGGTATCTTTATTGAAATTAACGAAGCTTTTTTAACTACCTTGGGTTATTCAAAAGATGAAGTTATTGGTAAAAATTCCCAAGAGTTGAACTTATTTGTAAACTATGAAAATCGGAAATCTCTATCTAATAAAATTAATCATATTGGAAAAGCGAAGGATACAGTTGTTGAAATAAGGACCAAAAGTGGGGCAATTAAATATGGCTTGTTTTCAGCTGAAAAGTTATTCATTGGGAAGGATCTTTGTCTTTTAACAACAATGATTGATATTACTTTTCAAAAGGAAGCTGAAGCAATAATTAACCACCAAAATAATCAGCTAAGAAAATTAAATGATGATAAAGATCGATTTATTGCTATTCTTGCTCATGACTTAAAAAACCCATTCAACTTAATCCTTGGATATTTGGAATTATTGACAATGAATTTACGCAAATATGATATTGATAAAATTGAAAAACAAATTAGCAAAATATCTTCATCAGCTCTTAGAACTTATGATTTATTAGCTGATTTATTGAGTTGGGCGAGATCACAGTCAGAAAAAATCCCATTTAAACCGAGAAAAATAAATCTTCAATCAATTTATAATGATCTTTTTCAAAGTATTAAGCAAAATACTCAAGATAAAAATATATCAATTAATTATTTTGCACCGTTAGATCAATTCATATTTGCAGATCCAAATATGATAAAAGCAATTCTACGTAACTTGATTTCAAATGCTATAAAATTCACCAATCGAGGCGGCCAAATTGATGTTACCTTGCAAAAAGGTGAGAATTTTGCTATTTTATCAATATGCGATAATGGAGTAGGAATTGAATAGGATAAGTTATCTGATCTTTTTGAAATTTCACATTTACAGACTACTGAATGGACTGAAAAAGAGATGGGTACCGGGCTGGGATTAATCCTATGCAAAGAATTTGTAGAAAAGCATGGTGGACGAATTTGGGTAGATAGTGCAGTTGGTAAAGGCAGTCAGTTCTATTTTACTTTACCTGAAAACGACTTTAAATAATATATAAACATAATTAAGAGAGGATGGATAGATATAGTGGAAGGTTTGTAGGTATGTTTTTGAAAAGTCCAAAAAAAAAAGATGAATCATCGGTACTGTTTATTCGGCAGACAGCTGCTATAATTGGTATTGTTAATCTTTTTATCATTTTACTTGCAGGATTATACCTTTATCAGAGTTGGCAACAAAACCTGAAAACAATAGAAACCTCTACTCAAAACCTTTCGTTAGTATTGGAAAAGACTATAAGCGCGATTTTTAGTAAATCGGATATTGCCATTCAAGACATTGCTGAAGAGGCAGAGAGGCAATTGAGATATAGAGACCTACCAAAAGATGAATTGAATCATTCGATTATTCGACATTACAATAAACTTCCTGATATTCAAGATTTATGGATTAGTGACAGCAAAGGAAATCTGGTGGTTGGAGGGCGTAAGATATTGGATACTATTATAAATATAGCTGATCGGGAGTATTTCATTAATTTACGAAAATCACCTGCTACAGGTGTATACCTTTCCAGGCCTGTTTTAAGCAGAATGACCAATAAATGGGTTATTAATTTAGTTCGGAGAATTAACTATCCGGACAAATCATTTGCGGGTGTTATAATTGCATCATTTTCTATACAATCTTTTACTCAAATTTTTAAAGGTATTAATATTGGAGCAAAAGGTAGTATTGCGCTGCGTGACACAAATTTATTCCAAATAGCACGTTACCCCGAATCGCAGGGCATTGGTAATGGAATAGGCCATAAATCCACCATGAAAGAGCTGGTTGAACATGTAAGTAGCGGTAAAACTGAAGCAACATTTACAGGCACTGCTAGTGTTGATAATGTTGTTAGGACGTACTCTTTTCGTAAATTTCCAGACTTACCTCTCATCATACTTGTAGGCAGAGCTAAGGTAGATTATTCGTCTGAATGGCGGAAAAGTTCTATTACTGTATTAGTACTTGTGTTTATATTCTCTGGTTTGACTGCTTTTTTCTCCAATTCGATAGTAAAAAGATGGAACCTTGAGAAATTGGCGAACAAGCAACTTAGTCATTTGAATGAAATGTTGGAGGTTCGCATTTTGGAGCGCACAGAAGCTTTAAATTTATCAAACAAGAAACTAATTTGTGAACTTGCGGAACGTAAAGCTGCAGAGGAATCATTAAGGGAAAGTGAAGAGCGTTTTCGAATGCTGTTTGAGAGATCCAATGATGCTATCTTTATAGTCGATCTCATTACACAGAAATACCTGGATGCAAATAAATCAGCTGAAATGCTTACAGGCAGATCATTACATCTAATAAAACAAATAAAAACTACCGATATTTGTCCTGATGCAGAGAAAAAATGTGTTCAATTGTATTTAAACCCGAATGACCCAATTTCATTTGGTGAAGTCGTTTTTGTCAGACCAGACCTGAAGAGAAGGGACACACTTATAAGCTCCATACCTCTCAAAGAGAATCAGGTTTTTGTGATTGCAAATGATATTACTGAGCGCAAGAAAATTGATAAATCCCTAAAAGAGAGCGAGATTAAGTTTCAAGAGGTAATTAATCAGATAAACGATGGAATAGTTGTTGTTGATGAAAAGGGGATAATTATTATATGGAACAAAGGTTCGGAAATAATCCTTGGAATAAATGCCAATGATGCTTTAGATAAATGCATCAAAGATATTCAATATAAGCTTATTACTAAAGAGTTTAAAAATTATGCCCAAAATGAGGGATCGATTAAAAGTATTATTGCTCTTAGTATGCCTGAGGAGTTTGATCGAATAATAGATTTTGAGATAACCGATCCAAACTCTGGTCTACAAAAAAATATCCAGATGAATGTTTTTCCAGTGAAATTAGAAGGTCAAAGTTTATTTTGTTCTGTATTTAGAGATAATACTGAGATTAAAAAAAAGGAGAGAGAATTAATCAAGCTGAATGCAGATAAAAACAGATTCATTTCAATCCTTGCACATGATTTAAAAAATCCTTTTAATGTAATACTTGGGTATTTAGATTTACTTACGTGTAATATTAGAAAATATGAAATCAATAAAATTGAAGATCAATTGCTAAGAATTTTTAATTCCGCGCATCAAACTTATAATTTGCTGGAAGATTTATTAAGTTGGGCCAGATCACAATCGGGGAGAATGCCTTTTGAACCACAAATGATTTCTTTTCCAGATGTATATTTAAATGTAATTGAAAATCTGAAACCAAATATAGATCAAAAAAGTATCTCAATAAATCTCTTTGAAACCGAATGCGGGAGCATATACGCTGATGCCAATATGATAAAAACAGTCCTGCGTAATCTAATTTCAAATGCCATTAAGTATAGTTATTATAATGGACAAATTGATGTTTGGTTATGGAAACTTGAAAATAAAATTGAGGTAACAATTAAGGACCGGGGAATCGGAATTGATCAATTACTTATAGCTAAGCTTTTTGATATCTCAGAAATTTATACCACAGAAGGTACTGAAAAGGAAAAAGGAAATGGGTTAGGCCTTATCCTCTGTAAGGAGTTTGTTGAAAGACATGGTGGGGAAATCTGGATTAAAAGTGAACTAGGTAAGGGGAGTGAATTTATTTTTTCACTCCCCTTAAAGGATAAATATAATAATCTATTTACTTAGTGCGTAATTCTAGAATCATTCCAGAAAAGGTGTAACTTAATTTAAATAAAATTAACAATCATGTCAAATTTGACTATTTTAATGAAAATAGACCTTGTCTAACCTTTAACCAAAATTATCGAAAAAAATGTTATCCATTGCCTCAAGCCCAAATAGGCCTACTGTCGAAAACATTGTATATCTATCAAATCGGTGTATTTAAGCCAAGATCCGAAACGAGAAATTCCACAGCCTATTTAAGTTAAACAAAAGGACCAACGGACTTCCACTGACACACAACATGAATAATTACAAAAATTGCCTTGCAGTCGTCACGAGCGGTTTCTTCAGGCAGAAGAATCGTTGCTCAACCTCTCCCACAGGAGCCTTTCAATATAGAACATCAATGTGGCAAAAGAACAAATGAACTATTGTGTAATCCTTTAATGAGAACAGGAACAATTGCAGAATAGCTTAACAATATATTAATTAGTATTGGTTACCTGAAAAAAATTTAATATAACTCCAAAATGAAATACCTTAAGACTTTTTAAAGCACTGTATTAAAGATTAACATCTTAAAATTGGAGGAATACTGGTAAGAGGAATTGAAAAATAAAACTCACTACCTACTCCAATTTTCGATTCTAACCATATTTTCCCACCCATAAGAGTTACCATTCCATTTACAATTGATAAACTCAGTCCGTTTCCTTTAAAAATACCGTGTGGAGGTGGATAAATCTGGAAATATCTTTGAAAAATCAGATCAAATCTATCTCTGGGTATACCAACTCCAGTGTCTTTCACTCGAAAAATAAGTATATTGTCATCTAATTTATTCACGCTAACCCAAATTGATCCTTCAATAGTAAACTTATAAGCATTTTCAATAAGACTATACAAAATTCTAATTAATTTATTATAGTCAGCATAAATCCAAAAATCATCTATTCCGATAAAAATTAAATCTAACCTTCTTTCTTTGAATTGTGGCTTGTTAAAGAATTCCTTCAGTTCGGTAAATAAAGTAAGAATATTAAATTTACTATTCACTTTTGCCATTTCATCGCATTTAATTCTTGAAATAGCCAATATATCTTTATTTGATACAAACAGTTCCTTGAATCGATAACTTATTAAATGCGAATATTTTTTAATATTATCAAAACTATTATAATTACTTAATAACAATTCAGAAAACTTCATAATTGCATTCATAGGCTTAAGGATTTCGTAACTCATGCTCTTAACAATTGCTTTAAACCTGTCTCTTCTTTTGAGTTTGCCTCCAGCTAATTTCAGGTTGGTTATATCTCGTTTAACCCCAACAAAATTGATTATTTCTCCTTTTTCATCAAAAACTGGAGATATTATTGCACTTTCCCAATATTGATCCCCATTTTTCTTAAGGTTTAGGAACTCACCTTCCCATGTTGATCCAGATTTAATCGTTTGCCACAAATTATCATAATAATCATTGGTATGATACTTTGTTCTTAACATATTGAGGTTCTTTCCATAACAGTCCTCTGTTGAATAACCTGTCATTTTTAAAAAATATTGATTTACATATTCAATATTCCCATATGCATCAGTAATAATTATCGACTCTTTTGAACATTCTATTGCTTTACGTAATTTTTTATTCTCAGATTCGATTTGCTTTCGATGTGTAATATCGTTCACTATTCCAACTATTTTTAATGGTTTGCCTCCAAGGTCTCTTTTTATAACTTCACCTTTGTCATAAAACCATTTCCAATTCCCATCTTTAGTCCTAATCCTGTATTCAACTTCGTAAACCGACAGATTTCCACACAAATGTTCCCGCATACTCTCCATGGTGCTTTCATAGTCATCGGGATGAATCTTCGAGGTGAAAGAAAAAACATTTGGTTCAAGTTCATCGGGATTATACCCCAGCATTTGTGCTTTTTTTGCAGAGAAATTAACTTTACCAGATGTATAATCCCATTCCCAAACAGCAGTTTTTGTGTCCCAGGCAATTAAAGCTGTATTATTGTTACATAAATTGGCTTCAAATTTCAAATACAATACTTCTTCTTCTAATTCGGCAATTCTTTCGAGTAATTGTTCCTTGCTCATACTAAATTGAGTAATATACTATATAAATAAAAATTCCATATAGATGCTGAATGTTGCAAATCTTCACGTTTTAATATCCATAAACAATTGCTTCTGCAAAATTCTAGCTCACAGAATTATATTGTAAAAACACCCGTAATCCTTTTTAAATCATCAGCCTGACTTGCAAATTCTTCGCCAATACCTGCCATTTCTTCTGCTGTAGCTGCATTCGATTGAGTTACCTGGTTTAATTGTTGAATAGCTGAATTTACCTGTCCCACACCACTACTTTGTTCCAAACCAGATGCTGTAATTTCCTGAACAATTGCAATAATGTCCTTTATTTGAGGCATCACTTCATTTATCAGTTTTACTGCCGTATCAGTAACATTTACACTATTTCTGGCTAGGGTCACAATCTCATCTGCAGCTGTTTTACTATGCTCAGCTAATTTCCGGACTTCAGATGCTACAACGGCAAAACCCTTGCCAAATTCTCCAGCCCTGGCAGCCTCAACTGCAGCATTTAAAGCAAGAATATTTGTTTGAAAAGCAATATCATTAATCATAATAATTTTATCTGAAATCAACTTAATCGATTCCCGACTAATATTTGAAGCTTCAGAAATGTTAATCATTTTTTTACCAGTTTCAGTTACTAAAGCGTTCGCCTTTTGAGAATTGTCTGTTGATTGATTTACTGTTGCTGTAATTTCTTCCATTGATGCAGATACTTCTTCAACTGATGATGCCTGCTCAGATACCCCCTGAGATAAACCCTGAGAGGTTTTGCTAACTTCGTCGCTGGCCTGCATTAGTACATCTGCACATGCATTAATATCTTTCACAATCCCTTTCAATTGTCCCTGCATATTACTAATGTTGTTAAGCAAAATACCTATTTCATCTTTAGATATATATTCAATTTGGGTTTTCAGATTTCCTGAAGCTATATCCTTAACTACTTTATTTGCTTGTATAAGCGCCTTACTTATATTCTTGGAAATGGTTAGACCAGTTCCGAGAATAAGCAGAAATCCTACCAACCCAATAAGAATGGTAATTAATAGCGTTTTTAAATAAATAGTATCCGATTTAGTTTTAAGGCTATCTGATTCTTTCAACTGAATATTAATTAATTCAGAAATGGAACCCGTAAGTGGATCGATTTTTTCGTACAGTTCATCCTTAATTAAGGTCTCAAGCATTAGTTGGTTATCGGCAGTTTGACCTTCCTTAACTATCTC
This sequence comes from Bacteroidota bacterium, assembly GCA_020048915.1. Taxonomy (GTDB): domain Bacteria; phylum Bacteroidota; class Bacteroidia; order Bacteroidales; family JAAUTT01; genus JAAUTT01. The sequence goes on from JAIFLU010000173.1 coordinate 8,296, forward strand.
AAGAATTTTATTGTATACACTATTTGCAATTTCCTTCTTTTCTTCAACTTGTTTTGCAAGATGCTTCTCATCTAACGTTAAATAGGTGCTCATATATGCATTCCAGTTTTCATTTATTTGATTATTGGCGGATTCGAGCATCGGAATAGCCTCTTGCCAGGAAATATTACCATTTCGCAGCTTATGGGAACAATCAACAATATTAACTGCATAAGCATCCGAAATCACTTTAAGTTGCTTTAATGGCAACACACGATCGTTGTACATGGTAGAAATGTTTCTGTTAACAACCTTTAAATTATTAGTACCTAAAATGGTAATAATGATCAAGGTAGATGCGGATATTAATAACAAAATTCGTAATCGTAAAGCGATGGATATATTCTTCATATTTAATTCCTTTAAGTTTTAATGTTTATGGCATTCTAAAAACTTATTCTCATTTATTCTACAATGAGTTTATATATTTAATTATATCTGTCGAATGATCAAGATTTAATTTAGTTTTAAGGCGTTGCCGGTATCTTTGAAGACTTGATATATGGATATTGAACATTTTCGCTATTTCAGCATTGGTTTTCTGCATTTTTATTAATGCACAATGCCTTAAATCATTCTGATTTAATTTAG
>JAIFLU010000007.1 GCA_020048915.1 Bacteroidota bacterium
TAGGCTTTACAATGATAAAAATATGAGATTATTTTGAAATACTTAAAAATAATGCTCCGAAAATTTGGATTACAACATAGAAGTAGAACTAGACAGAAAAAAATATTTTGGCGAAGGCATTACATTCCTTAAGGGTAAAATATACCAGCTTACTTATAGATCTAAAGTGGGATTTATTTATGATGCAGCAACCTTTAAAAGTATTGGAAATTTTACTTTCCCCAGCAAGGAAGGATGGGGATTGACAAATGATGGGACAAGTTTAATAATGAGCGATGGAACAAATAAATTATCGTATATAGACCCATCTACTTTACAAGTAATAAAAACAATTTCGGTTTCAGAAAATGGCTATGTAAAAGATTATTTAAACGAGTTGGAGTATATTCGGGGCTATATTTTTGCTAACATCTGGACAACAAATACCATTGTTAAAATAGATCCGTCAGATGGAAAAGTTGTGGGAATGCTTGATTTGGCTGCGTTGGAGTATGAAGCAAGGTTTATAAATCCCGACTTATTAGAAATGAATGGAATAGCATACGACTCGACAGAAGATAAAATTTTAATAACCGGTAAGTTATGGCCCAAAATTTATGAGATAAAAATCACTCCGTAAAAACTATAATTATTAGCCTATTGACATTAAATTTAACGAAATAAAAATCCTTATGAGACATTTATTAAAATTGTCACTATGTATATTCTTATTTTCCCAGGCTATTTGCGCTCAAAATAGCATAACCTATTTGTTTATTGGCTCCTTTACGAATAATGTGCCGGATACCGGGCTTTATGTGTATGAATTTAATTCTAATACCGGAGCATTAAAATTTAAAAGCAGTATCCAACAAATAACCAATCCCTCTTATTTGGCGATTTCGCCCAACGGACGGTATGTATATGCATGCACCGACAGCAGATTGCCTAATAACGGAAATATTACAGCCTTTGTATTCGATAGTATTGGCGGTACATTGAAGTTGATTAACAAACAGTCGAGCGGGGGAGATAATCCGGTTTTTACTGCTGTACACCAAAGCAATAAATTTGTAGTAGTTGGCAATTACAACGGGGGAAGCGTATCCGTTTTCACGACAAATTCTGACGGGAGCATAAATCCTTCGATTCAAAACATTCAATTTATCGATAGCAGTATTAATATAAAACGGCAGGAGAAATCGCATGTTCATTCCACGGTCTTTTCACCCCAAAACGATTATGTTTTTCTTCCCGACTTGGGCTCCGATAAAATCAGGGCATTAAAATTTGATGTAAATAGCCGAAACCCTCTTCAAACTTGCGATAGTCTGGTGGTGAAAACTACACCCGGAAGTGGCCCCAGGCATTTTACCTTTCATCCTAATCAGAAGTTTGCCTACTGCATTGAGGAAATGAGTGGAATGGTGACTGCATATTCCTATAAAGCAGGAAAACTGGATTTTTTTCAACAAGTGTTTTCGAATTCAAAAATACAGGAAGAATATTCGAGCGCGGATATTCATATTTCGCCCGATGGTTTGTTTTTATATACCTCTAATCGAATTGACAATACCATTTCAATATTTTCAGTTGATCGCACAAATGGCAAATTGAAACTTATCGGACATCAAAGCACGCTGGGCGATCATCCCCGGAATTTCACCATCGATCCTTCGGGCAATTTCTTATTGGTGGCGAATATGCTGACCAATAATATTGTGGTATTCCGAAGAAACCTAAGTACAGGATTATTAACAAAAACAAAAACTGAGATACATGTTCCCAATCCTTCGTGTTTGCAAATGAACACTTACGGAAACCCATAACATTCAAGACACACCTTATGAAAAATTGGCTGCTTTTTTTAATTGCTTTAGGTTTGATAATTGTCTGTTCCTGCAATCGGAATCACGATGAAACATCAACTGGTATTGTACTTAGCAACGATACCTGTAAATTGATTGATAATTATCTGACCCAGCTTTCGAAAGAGAAAAACTTTTCGGGTGGACTTCTGATTATAAAAGATGGGAAAAAAATTTTCAGCAAAGGGTATGGATGGGCCGACAAGGATAAAAATATTCCTTTTACCACCACCACATTAGCGTCTATTGGAAGTATAACAAAGGCATTTACAGCCGCTGCAATAATGAAACTTGTGGAACAAAATAAACTTACGGTGGACGACAATCTGAAAAGATTCTTCCCGCATGTACCTGCTGACAAAGCATCAATCACGATTCATCAATTGCTTACTCATTCCTCTGGTTTTCATGAGTTTCTTCAAAATGACGGAGGCGATTACGAAAAAATCGGGACAGAAGATTTTCTGAAGAAAGCATTCTCCGAACCCCTGGCTTTCAAACCAGGTGAAAAAGCAGAGTATACAAATGTAGGAATGAGTATTCTTGCCATTATCATTGAGCAAGTATCGGGTCTTGATTATGAACAATATCTGAAGAAGAATCTTTTTGAGCCAATTGGGATTAAGCAAATTGGGTATGGCTATCCGATATCAAAAGAGGATACCATTGCAATTGGGTACCAAAACGGGAAAAAATGGGGGACACACCAACAGTATTTTGAGGAAGCAGGAGGGGGGCCTTATTGGAATTTAAAGGGTAATGGAGGGCTGGAAGCGAATTTAAATGAAATGTATCTTTGGGCGAATAGTTTTACCAATCATGTTATTCTTAAGGAATCTACCATTCAGAAAATGTTTGCGCCCCATATTCAGGAAGAAGGATATTATGGAGAATCTTCGTTCGGATATGGCTGTAATGTATCACAAACCCGGAGAAATACCCGGATGATAAGTAATGGTGGAAGCAATGGGGTTTATTTTGCGCGCCTTATCCGGTTACCCGAGGATGGACTGGTATTTTATATGGTAACAAACGAAAGTTCAGTAAATACCAATATGGTGCTTCCCAATGTAAACCAACTTTACTTTCAGGGGCAAATTATTCAGGACAATATTGCTATGCAACCGAAATTCAGGGAAGAACTCTCACAAAAAATATACGATATTCTCGAAAAATCAGATGTGAAAGAATTAGGAGCTGTGCTTATCAAAGAAAACTTGAAGGTTGAAGACGATATGATTTTACTGGAAGTGGGGCAAACATTAATGCAGGAAGATAAGAGCGATAAGGCTTTAGTTTTATATAAGTATTATACCAAAACCTTTCCGGATATTGTGGTTGCCTGGAACGACATGGGCGACATTTATGCCCTTCAAAATAACAAAACCGAAGCTGTTAAGTGTTACAGACAAGCGCTTAAAATACGGCCTGAAAATCAACGGGCGAAAGAAAGTCTTAGCAAAATTAGTAATTGAATTTATTTAACAAGTCGTTCCGCGTAAGCATAAGTTGTTTATTGACAAGTGTAGAGCAATAAAATGGTTCTGCTATTACATAGTTTTAATTAACTTTGGGAGAAAATTTGAATATGATTGCAGTAAATGGAATTTATGAAAACGGAATAATTCGCCTCGACAGGAAAATTCGGGCAAAAAAAACGATTAAAGTAATAGTCACTTTTCTTGATGAAGAATTACAAGAAGATTCAAAGCGTATAACATTGAAAGATTTTTCATTTCTAAAGTCAAGAGAAGTGACAAAGAATTATAAAGGTTCACTGTCAGAAGATGTAATTGAGGATAGAAGAGCCGAGTTATGAAAATATATCTTGATACATCATCCCTATTTAAGCTCTATCATACTGAGATTGGTACGGAAGATATGGACAAATTATTTGAAGATTATACAATTAGCGAGATCTTCATTTCTGAGATTACAAAAATTGAGTTTACATCAGCAATTTGGAAAAAAGTTCGAACCAAAGATTTAACAGAAAAGGAAGCAAATAGTATTAACGACTCATTTAATAGCGACTATGATAATTATACCTTCATAGCAATTGATACTGACTTAATTTTTGATGCAAGGGATTTATTAGTAAAGTATGGTTTAAAAGGGCTAAGAACTCTTGATTCTATTCAATTAGCATCCATTCTAAAGGTTAAATCAGAGTTGTCTTTTGCAGTGACTGCTGATGATTTGTTGAAATCTTTGATTGAATCGGAAGGAATTAAGACGAAATAAGAAACTTTGGAAAGTATAATATGCACCATTGAAATAGGAATGATAAGCCAACTGAAATATCATAAAGGCAGACTAATAAAAAGAATATTTACTTTGACTCTATTTTTTAGTGTCTTTTCTTTTTTAGGAATTGCTGGCAATTTTAATTCCCCCCAACCTAAATTAACTCAAATTGAACTTGTTTATTCCCAAAAACACCGGGTTAACAAGCGGACAATTTCTTATAAACAGGCAATTGCTTTTAACATAACCAGCGAATTTCTAAATAAGTCAGGAGAGCGCAGGACAAACATTTTATTACTACATCAAAGGCTTATCAAGATTAGTTTTATTAATAATTCAGATCTAATTAATTCCATTCTTATAACAGGTCACTTTTTCCAACTCCCTAAGAATCCTCAGAGAACTAGTGAGGATCACTACATTCCATTTTTGGGATAGTTTCTTATCCTACTTGTCAATTAATCTGGCATCATTCTCCATTATTTTAATTTAAAGGGTTGTCGAAAGACGACTGTTGCCAATTTATATATTATAAGATGAAAACAATCAAAAAGACTATAAGGTTACTGATTATATTAATGCTTGTTGTTTTAGCATGCCTGGGAATAGGCATAGGTGTTGGAATTCCAGTTATGTCTTCGAATCGAAAAGAGAATATCAATGAAATAAAGATTGAATTGGTTGAAGAAGTGGATGAGAAATCTGAATTAGTAGAATTCGAAGCTTTTTTATAGTAGACTTCCCTCAGGCAAGGCACTTTTGTAACGTGAGCATTAAGCCTAATTCTCTCAATTTCCTGTCCTGAAATTTTCGTTATAAACGACGATTTGGAAAGGATCGGATTACAAATCCGCGCCAGCATCACAAGTGAACATCTACTTGAGCAGGAGTAAATCGTTATTTACTTTGCGCATCTCTGCGTTTCTTAGCGCATCTCTGCGTAATTGTATAAAATGCTATACCGCAAAGGCGCGCAAAGTTTCCGCAAAGGTTCGCTGAGGAAGCAGATTAACAAATACCCAATCAATCTAGCTGGCGCGGACATGCTGTCCGAGCCTTCACATTTAGCCAAACTCGTTTTTACGGTTTATGTTGCTTTATTACATTTACCGATTATGGTGGCAAATTCTATCCAAGAAACCCAACGCTGCAAATGCAACGCTTACTATCTATTCGTTACAATCTGAAACTATATGGAAGGTTCCGGACAACATGTCCTTGCCAGTAGGAGGTTTAGAGGCACGGACAATATGTCCGCGCCAGCTGGAGTAAATGTTTTAAAATCCCAAATTTTATACATACACAACTATTCCTTTGTTTTCTATACAATGCTCCGCATCAGCCTGGCAACATGTTTGTATCAGCTAGGAAGGTGTGGGGCACGGACAGCATGTCCGCGCCAGCTTGTGCTTTAAATGAATTCATTCGGTTTTAAATCTTACAAGAATGAAATATTTTGAACAATAAATGAATTAATCTTGCTATAATCCGGATTATTTTCTCTCTACTTTTATGCATTCGATATTTAATTTATTGATAATAATTACCTAATTTATATAGCTGAAATATTGAGTGTGGATAAAGTGGAAATCAAGTTACTAATTATTAGATTAAATATCTTGGTGAAAAGAATACTATTAGCTGTTTTATTTTCATTGATTACCGGTCAATGTGTAATTTATTCTGCCATATCGGAATCCATTAGAATTGAAGATTTTTCGTACAAAGAGGGGTTGACCTCTTCGGGGGTTAATAGTGTTTATAAAGATTCTAAGGGATTTTTATGGCTATGCACTAATAACGGGTTGTATAGGTACGATGGATACAGTTTTAAAAATATCAATTCAATTGCCAATGGTTTTTTGAAATATGAGACTTATTGTATCACTGAAGACAAGCATAAAAATTTTTGGATTGGAACTGCCGGAAAAGGAGTTTTTTATTATAATTCTCATACTGGTAAACTTTTTAATTTGTACTTAAGCGAAGGGAACAATTCGAAAGTAAATACCATTTTGTTTTTTCAGAAAAAAGTTTGGATTGGTACAAATGCCGGCCTTCTTGTAATTGACGAAAAGGAAGATATAGCGAATAATTCATTTTTTGAAGCAAAAAAACTGCTACCAGACTCACTGCACAAGAACTTGCAGATGAATGTTATAAATTTTATTTATGCACAGCCAAAGGGCAAATCATTATGGATAGGCACTAATAGCTTCCTGTATGAATTGAATCCGGATTCATACCAGTTTAATTTTATAAATTCTTTTGATCAGAATTCCATTCGTTGGCTGGCAAACTATGTTAATGGTAACATTCTGGTGTCGAGCTGGGATGGTGGAGTCTTTGTAGTTAATCCTAAAAAACATAAACTGGAGAACGATTTAGTTGTTAATGAAATAAATAAAGTAGTAGGTGATAAGCGGGTAAAAACAGCCATTGTTGATAATAAAGGCCGCTACTGGATTGCTACTTTTGGTGAAGGACTTTATATCTTTTATAAGGGGAAAAATGGTCAGTTGAATTACGAAAACTACCGGAATGAAGAAACCCAGCCATTAAAATTAAAATCGAATTTTATTGATCAAATTTATATCGATAGTTCCGGAACTGCTTGGTTAAGTATGGCAGAAGCCGGATTAACCAAGATATTCTTTCAGAAAAATAACTTGAACTACTTTAATTTTTACGATTCGAAAGATAAATCCAAATCGAAAGAAATACATTCTATTAAACAATCATCTGATAAAAATAAATTCTGGGTAAGTTTTAACAGAAATGAAATTGATCTTTTTGATGCCCGGGATTACAGTTACAGACAATTTACAGGAAATAGTGCGGGGCTGCAGCTGCAAAATGATAAAATCAATTTTACATACCAGGATAAAAAAGGGAATTTATGGATTATATATTCCCGCATTGGAATATTTGTGGTTCCGGCAAATGAAGCATTAAGTCTGTTAGAAGGTAAATCCAAAGGGACTATCAGGCCAATCGATGCTAATAGGCTGTTATCGTTAGATCCACGAATGAACTCTTATGTAACAAATTTTTTTGATGACAATAAAGGCAGGTTATGGATTGGTGGATGGGGTGATGCCTATGTTATAGAATTTTCGGATGGTTTTTCTACGGCGACATCTTCTGAAGAATTGAGAGCAAATGCTAAAGTTATCCAGGTCTATTCTGAAGAGAAAAGAGAACAATTTAAATTTAATATTTCTCCGGTTACCTCTATAATAGAAATGAGCCGGAATGTTTACTGGCTTGGTACACGTACCGAAGGGCTTATTGAAGTTGAAGAGGTATCGGATTTTAGTTTTGTTGGTAAGGAGTTGGAGTTAAATGATATGCTTCCAAGTAATTATGTTAATTGCTTTCATATTGACAAAGGACAAAATTTATGGATAGGAACAAACTCGGGATTGTGTTATTTAAACAAAAAGAACTTACAAATCATCACTATTAAAAATGGTCTTTCCTCCGAAAGTATAAATAATATTGCCGAAGATAAAAATCATAATATCTGGATTTCAACTTCCTATGGCATTGCTAAGATTAACCGAAACGATTTTTCGGTGGTCAATTTTTATAATTCCGACAACGAAAAGTTGAATCAATTTATCAACGGAGCGGTGGCTGTTACATCCAATGGAAATATCTGGTTTTCGACCAATGAGTCTTTGGTTTTCTTTAATGCTGATTCAATCGAAAATCTCCAGATATCAGCACCCATTTACTTTACGGATATTAAAATTAATAATCACACTGTTATTCCATCGGAAAAATTCAGAGGAACCCGCATAATTGATAATGAGATAAACCTGAGCAGGTCAGTCACAGTTCCTTATGGATCTACCCTCAGCATTGAATTCGCTGCTCTGGACTACTTGAATCCTGAGAAAATTATCTATAAATATAAATTTGGTAATAGTGATGAATGGATTTTTCTTAATCCAGGTCAACGTATACTTAATTTGCCTAATACAAATTCTGGTGAATTTACCCTGAGTGTTATGGTGGCTAATTCTACTGATAAAAGTGGATTCAGGAGTATTAAAATTAACTATCTGCCTCCATTCTGGCTGTCAAAAATTGCATACTTGGTTTATTTCCTAATCATTTTGACAATTCTTTATATATATCGTAAACTGCTCATTCAAAAAACATTGCAAAAATCATTGATCGAGAAAGAACGATACGAAAGGAGAAAGATCGAAGAATTGGATAAGATGAAAACTGAATTCTTTTCAAATATTTCGCACGAGTTTCGTACCCCGTTAAGCCTAATTATAAATCCGCTGGAAAAACTTGTCAATGAAGGCACGCTTACGGATAAAAATAAGGATAGAATTAAGCTTGTGCTCAAAAGCAGTAACCGATTACTGAAGTTGACCAATGAGTTAATGGATTTTAGCAAGATTGAAAAAGACTTATTAAAGCCTGATTTTCAGATCTGTGAAATTGTTTCTATGCTGAATGAAATCAGTCATCTTTTTAACAATCTGGCTGATTCAATGAATATTGAGTACAAAATCAATTTTTCTTTCGACAGACTGGAAATTCCAATGGATAAAGGAATGGTGGAGAAAGCTGTGTTTAATTTATTATCCAATGCCTTTAAATATACTCCGGCAAACGGAATTATCATGGTAAACCTCTCCAAATTCAGGGAACTGGAAATAGAATATGTTAAGATATCTGTTATTAATACTGGAGAAGGGATCAGTAAAGAAAATTTGAGTAAAGTTTTCGATCGCTATTATCAAATTAACAATGTTCAAAATAGAAATGTTGAAGGAACCGGCATTGGATTGGCCCTTGTAAAAAGCTTTGTGGAACTCCATAATGGAAAAGTAGAAGTTAAAAGTGAACCCAATCTCGAAACCTGCTTTGATATTTATTTACCAACTTCTCAATCTGATTTTATCAATGACAATGATTTAAATACAGCTGTTTATAGAAAACCTGGAAAATATTTAAAAAACACTCAGGACAATGGGAGTATCGGTTCCAGGCAGAATTTTTCGTACCGTATATTAGTAATTGAGGACGAGGAAGATATCAAAAATTATATAGTGGAGGAATTATCCTCCGAATATAAAGTCTTATCTGCAAAAAATGGAGAAGAAGGCCTGGCCATTGCAAGCGAATCGATTCCCGATCTGATTGTTACTGACGTAATGATGCCAATATTATCGGGCATTGAATTATGTAAAAGGTTGCGGAATCAGGTGATTACTTCTCATATACCCATTATCATACTTTCAGCAAAAACTACCATTAATGAGCAAATTGAAGGTTTGGAGATGGGCGCTGATGTATACATGATTAAACCTTTTAATGTTGATATTCTGAAGATTCAGATACAACGTCTTATTAGCTTTAAGCAAGCCATATATTCGAAATATTTAAAGGAAACTACTCTTGTCCCACAGGACTCCGTGACGAACAAGCTTGACGATGATTTTATGCGGAAAGTATTGAGCTTTATTGAGGAAAACCTTACAAATTCTGAGTTGAATGTTGATCAGCTAGCAAACTGTGTTTCTTTAAGTAAAGTTCAAACATACCGAAAAGTAAAAGCTATCAGTGGTTTGTCTATCGTTGAATTTATTAGGACTGTGCGGTTAAAGAAAGCATCCCAGCTTATTTTGGAGGGTAATCTTAATTTTTCGGAAATTGCCTTTGAAACTGGTTTTTCTACACCTTCATATTTCTCGAAATGTTTCCACGATCATTTTGGGAAAACACCTTCAGAGTTTGCTTCCGAATTTGGAAGTTCCAGGGAAACGACGATACGCTGATTTCGCTTACCACTTGCTAAGGACATACAAGTCCTTTATAAGCTTAGTATCTTGATAAACTTGAATGTTCCGGCTTAAACCGGAGAATTTGAGCGTGTATATTTCTCTTCAATTAAATTTTTCGTGGTTTCGACTGACGTTGGTTGAGAATTGATCATTTCCTGTCAAATTTTTAGTAGTGTTAAAACTTTTCATGCCCGTGAAACAATTTTAATAGATGTTGTCGTAAAATTGACAGAGTTAAAGCCCCATTAAATTTATATTTGATCAGGATTCGATTTTTTGGGAAATTTAGAATTGAAACTACCTGCTGTTAATTTAAGTGTGATTCATTATAGTATTAACTAAATAATCGGGAAAACAATTTGAATATCGTGATCTACAAACTATACTAGCATTCGTTGAATTAAAGCAATTCTACACATGCATAAGTTTGTCTAGAGATCAGTTTGTTAGCAATAGGAGTGCAACCTATCGGCTTAAAAGTATTTTGGATTTCAATGTTTCCATCGGTTCTGCCAGAATGAATTGCAAGTTTTCTTTCAACTACTTTATGTCTAATTTTTTAGATTGATTACACAAACAGAAACATACAATATTTTAAAAAAATATAATATTTATGAAACAGTTCATTTTATTAAGCGCAATTCTAATTGTATTTGGTTATAACGCTAATTCTCAAAATCCAGTTCTTCCAGCATCAGTTGGATTCGATATTCTACGTTCCGGTATTCCACACGGAATTATCGACACCATTGTTTACGATTCAAAAACAGTAGGGATAAGACGTAAGGCGTTGGTTTATACTCCTCCGGGTTATTCTAAAGATAAAAAATATCCGGTTCTCTATTTGCTTCATGGCATAGGTGGCGACGAAAAGGAATGGCTGAACGGGGGACATCCTCAGGTTATTCTGGATAATCTTTATGCCGAAAATAAAATTGAGCCTATGATTGTTGTCCTTCCCAATGGCCGCGCTATGAAAGACGATCGGGCAACCGGAAATATAATGGCTCCTGATAAAGTACAGGCATTCGCAACTTTTGAGAAAGATTTGTTGAACGATTTGATTCCGTATATTGAGAAAAAGTATCCGGTAATTAAAGACAGCGAGCATCGTGCCATTGCCGGCTTATCCATGGGTGGAGGACAATCGTTGAATTTTGGGCTTGGCAACCTGGATAAATTTGCCTGGGTAGGCGGATTCTCCTCAGCTCCCAATACGAAAGTTCCAGAACAATTATTGCCTAACCCGGAGGACGCCAGGAAAAAATTGAAGTTACTCTGGATTTCCTGTGGCGACAGAGATGGACTAATTACGTTCAGCCGTCGTACACACGATTATCTGATAAAAAATAATGTAGACCACGTATATTTTATTGAACCCGGTTACCATGACTTTAAAGTTTGGAAGAACGGCTTGTACATGTTCTCGCAGTTGTTGTTTAAATCAGTAGATGTTTCGAGCTTTCCAAAATATGCGAATTTGGGAACCGCTGCGTCTACGAACATACGAAACGCGAAATATCCGCAGATGTTGATAGATGGTCGTGCAATTTTTAGAATTAAAGCGCCCGAAGCACAGAAGGTGCAGCTCGATTTGGCCAAAAAATATGATATGGTAAAAAACAGTGAAGGTGTTTGGGAAGCTACCACCGATTCGTTGAGTGAAGGGTTTCATTACTATTCAATAATTATTGATGGCGTTGCTGTATGCGACCCTGCCAGTGAAACATTCTATGGAATGGGGCGCATGGCCAGCGGGTTTGAGGTTCCATTTAAAGGGGATACTTACTATTCTGTTAAAAATGTGCCACACGGTGATATCAGGATCAAACGTTATTTTTCAAATGTAACCAATTCATGGCGCGATTTTTACATGTACACACCTGCGGGATACGACCAGAATGTCAATGAAAAATATCCGGTATTGTACATCCTGCATGGCGGTGGCGAAGACCAAAGAGGATGGGCTACCCAGGGTAAAACGGATTTGATTATCGATAACCTTGTTGCTGATAAAAAAGCTGTTCCCATGATTGTGGTTATGGTTGATGGGAATTTGCCCTCCAATGGATTTGGCGAAGAAGCTTTAAAACTGTTTGAAAGGGAGTTGAAAGAAAGTGTTATTCCGTTTGTGGAACTGAACTACCGGATTAAAGCGGAACCCCAATACCGTGCTTTAGCCGGTTTATCAATGGGTGGCTTGCAAACGCTCCATACCGGAGTCAGAAACACGCAATTGTTCTCGTATCTTGGTGTATTTAGCTCCGGTTGGTGGTCTAACCAACCCGCTCTTTCAAACCCGCAGTATGAGTTCATGAAAACCAATGCCGAACTGATCAATCAAAATTTAAAACAATTTTGGATTTCTCAGGGCGGTAAAGAGGATATAGCCTGGCAAAATTGCCAAATCATGCTTGGGAAATTTGACGAGTTAAAAATAAAATACAGTTACAGTGAATATCCGGGTGGTCATACTTGGCCGGTATGGCGGAATAACCTTTACAATTTTGCACAGCTTATATTTAAGTAGATTCTTATTTACACCTGCACAATACCTCAGGAATGATGCGTAAAGTATTAGTTACAGTTATTTATATTTTATTTTTTCATTACACTTCAAATGCCCAGGAAAAGTTATATCCCAATACCTTTCCTTTAGGTGATATAACCTTGCTCGACGGCCCGTTTAAACATGCCCGTGACCTTAATATACAAACGCTATTAAAATATGATACAGACCGTTTAGTGGCTCCTTATCGCAAAGAAGCTGGTTTGCCCCCCAAAGCTGCAGGTTTTGCAAACTGGGATGGACTGGATGGACATGTGGGAGGGCATTATTTATCGGCCATGGCTATGAATTATGCGACTACCGGTAATGCTGAGTGTAAGCGGCGTTTGGACTACATCATTTCGGAACTCAAAGCCTGCCAGAATGCAAACGCAACAAATAATCCCGAATGGGGAAATGGATATGTTGGAGGGGTGCCGAATAGCAAAGGAATATGGTCAACGTTTAAAAATGGAGATTTCAAAGCATATTGGGCGACATGGGTGCCATGGTATAATGTTCATAAAATGTACGCCGGTTTACGCGATGCCTGGGCTTATGCAGGTAACGAAGATGCTAAAAACATGTTCCTGAAATTTTGTGATTGGGGAATTGCCATTACTTCTTCCCTGAATGATGCCCAAATGCAAGCCATGCTCGACATGGAGCATGGGGGAATGAATGAGGTTTTTGCTGATGCCTACCAGATGACTGGAGATGAAAAATATCTCATAGCAGCAAAGCGCTTCTCCCATAACATGTTGTTAAATGCCATGGCGGCTGATAGCGATAATCTGGATAACAAACACGCCAATACCCAAGTCCCTAAAGCTGTTGGATTTTTGAGAATAGGCGAACTAGCACGCGACGCAAAGTTCACGGAAGCTGGTACTTTCTTCTGGCAAACGGTTACCGGAAATCGATCGCTGGCATTCGGAGGAAACAGCAGAAGAGAATTCTTTCCAAGCCAAGCATCCTGCGAAGATTTTATAAATGATGTTGAAGGTCCTGAATCATGTAATACTTACAATATGCTGAAATTAACCGAAGACTTATTTCGAATTAATCCTTCGGCAAAGTATGTTGATTATTATGAAAGAGCATTGTATAATCACATTTTATCGACACAGCATCCCGAGCATGGCGGATATGTGTATTTTACACCCGCCCGTCCGCGTCATTACCGGGTTTATTCTGCTCCTAACGAGGCAATGTGGTGTTGTGTTGGTAGCGGTATGGAAAACCACGGGAAGTATAATCAGTTTATTTATACACATAAAGAGGATTCCCTGTTTTTAAACCTGTTTATTGCTTCAGAACTTAACTGGAAAGAAAAAGGATTAAAACTCCGGCAGGAAACTTCCTTTCCTTATGAGGAGCAAACCAAACTAAAAATAACGAAAGCGTCCTCACCATTTAAATTGATGATCCGACATCCTTCCTGGGTAAAGGACGGTGCATTAAAAATCCTTATCAATGGCAAAAATGTTGCATACAAGTCGCATTCCTCATCCTATATTGCCATTGATCGCGTTTGGAAAACCGGCGATGAAATATCGATTTTATTGCCAATGCAAAATTCTATTGAACAGATGCCTAATATGCCTAATTATATTGCTTTGTTGCATGGACCTATTTTGTTGGGGGCAAAAACTGGGGTAGAGGATTTAAAAGGCCTGGTTGCCAATGATAGCCGTTGGGGGCAAATTCCTGGCGGTGAAAGACTTCCGGTGGATAAAGCACCTATCATTTTAGCAGATGATATTGCCAGAATTGCAGACAAACTGGAACCTGTTAAAGGCAAACCATTAACATATACTGCATCCAATTTCAATATGGTCAACCCAATCAAATTTGAATTCGAACCTTTTTACGGCATTCACGATGCCAGGTACATCATATACTGGATGGCACTTACAAATACTCAATACACATCGTATCTCGACTCAATAGCCATCCTTGAAAAATCAAAGCTCGAACTCCAAAAGCGTACTGTTGATTTTGTTGCTCCCGGCGAACAGCAGCCAGAGGCTGACCATGCGATGAAAAAGGAAAATTCAAATACGGGCAATAATTTAAATGAATTTTGGCGCGATGCTCGCAATGGCGGTTATTTTAGCTATAATCTGTCCACAAATTCCGAAGCTAATCTGAGTCTGGTTGTACGATACTGGGGAGCAGAATGGGGAAACAGAAAGTTTGAAATTTATATTGACGACGATAAACTTTTGACCGAGGATAATACAGGCCGGTGGAACCAATCTAAATTTCAGGAGATTGAATATGAAATTCCCAATTCAATGATTTCAGGAAAGGACCACATACGGTTAAAGTTCCAGGCACTTCCGGATAATACCGCAGGAGCTGTTTATTACATCCGATTGGTCAGAACGAAAAGGTAACTTATTTCATTAAAATTCTAATAATAAGAACTTTAAAATGAAAACATGCATAAAAAGAAGATATAAATTAAATATGGGTAAATGGATGTATAAGTTACTCATAAATTCTCTGCTCGTTCTGGCTTGTCTGTTAGTTTCAGAAATAACCATTGCGCAATCCGCAAAAAAAACAACAACGGAGGGTAAACAAATCAGCTCCGATTTATTTGGTTTGTTTTTCGAAGATATCAATTATTCTGCTGATGGCGGATTATATGCCGAGCTGATACAAAACCGTTCATTTGAATACAATCCTGAGGAACGCAGGGAATGGAGTCCATTCTCTTTTTGGGAATATATCACCCCGGGATTTTCGTATGGCCGTATTAGTGCGGAAACTAAATCTCCTGTTCATCCCAACAACCCTCATTACCTGGTACTCGATATTGAGCACATTGGTAAGGAAGATCAGTTCAAAGGGGTAGCCGGTGTGGGTATAAAAAATACCGGATTTGATGGCATGGTAATTCGGTCGGGCGAAAAATATAACTTTTCCATGTTTGTGCGTCAGCTTAGTGCCGAACCTGTAATTTTTAATATAAGCATACAAACCCCCAGCGGAAAAGTACTTGCAGAAAACACGATTACTACTTCGAAAACTGATTGGGCAAAATATACTACCACTTTAAATGCTATAGAAAATTGTGATACGGCCAGCTTGGTTTTATTGGCCACAACAAAAGGGAAATTTGCCATTGATGTAGTTTCCCTTTTCCCGGAAAAAACTTTTAAAAACAGGCCAAACGGACTTAGGGCTGATCTTGCCCAGGTATTAGCAGATATGGAACCTAGATTTGTAAGGTTTCCGGGCGGTTGCCTAGTGCATGGCGACGGGTTGGGGAATATGTACCGGTGGAAAAACACCATTGGTCCCATCGAAGAACGTGTAGAGCAACGAAATATTTGGGGATATCATCAATCAGCCGGTCTTGGTTATTTCGAATACTTCTGGTTTTGCGAAGATATAGGCGCCAAGCCTTTACCTGTATTGCCTGCGGCAGTTAGTTGCCAGAATTCCGGCGGTACCTGGCGCATTGGCGGAACCGGGCAAAAAGCTCTCCCAATGGGTGAAATTAAAGATTATATTCAGGAAGTACTTGACCTGATTGAATGGGCCAATGGGCCTGTTACTTCTTCGTGGGGCGCAAAGCGAGCCGCTGCCGGTCACCCGGAACCTTTTAAGCTTCAGTACATCGGTATAGGGAATGAGGATAAGATTACTCCCGAATTTGAAGAGCGTTTCAAAATGATTTTTAGTGCAGTAAAAGAAATTCACCCCGAAATTACTATTATCGGTACGTCAGGCCCTTTTCATAGTGGCGAAGATTTCAATAAAGGATGGAAACTGGCAAATGAATTGAAAGTTCCTGTTGTTGACGAGCATTACTATACCGATCCCAATTGGTTTATTTCAAACCAATATCGTTACGATAAATATTCACGCGATGCCGGCCATGTTTATTTGGGAGAGTATGCCTCCTGGGGCAATAAAATGCGCAATGCCATTGCTGAAGCGGCCTACATGATATCTCTGGAACGAAACGGAGATGTGGTAAGAATGGCCTCTTATGCGCCAATGTTGGCGAAAAAAGGTTTTACACAATGGAAAACGGACATGATTTTCTTTGATAATGTAAATATTGTCTTGACCCCGAATTATCATGTTCAGAAGTTATTTTCTGTAAATCAGGGAGATATTTATTATCACAATGTCATCTCAAAGGACGAGAAAGATAGCACCATTGCTGCTTCATGCGTTCAGGATAAAGAAACTAGCGATATCATCCTGAAACTGGTGAACTTTAGTAATGTACAAAAGGTAATGAAAATTAACCTGGCTGGTTTCAAAAATATCCTTTTCGATGCTGAACAGAGTTTGATTACAGGAGATGCTGATGCTGAGAATACCTTCGAAAAACCTCAGAATGTGTTTCCTGTTGAAACTGCTGTAAAAGTTAGTAAAACATTTGATTATGCTGCTCCCGCCATGTCCCTGACTGTAATTAGGATAAAAACAAAGAAATGAACGAGTATTTAAAAATTATTCAAAATTCCGGAGGGGAGTATCCCTTCAAATAACCCAAATAACTTAATAAATTACAAATGAGCATTAAAAGCGTTTTTAGCCTTACCATACTATACCGGAAACAAATCCGTACGCTTAAATTATGTTGCCATAAATACTGGAGGTTATGTTGATTTTGACTGGTTCAGTATTTATGTAGGTTTATCAGAATAATAAAGTTAAATGAATTAATATATGTTACTAAAAAGAATATTTCTACTAATTTTTATCGGGTCATACTTACAGTTTTCATTGTCAGGTCAGGAAAAACAGGCACAAAATCCACTGATATTTGCCGATGTTCCCGATATGTACATGCTCCGTATTGGCGATACTTACTACATGAGCAGCACCACCATGCACATGAGTCCAGGAGTTCCTATTATGAAATCGAACGACCTGGTGAACTGGAAAATTGTAAACTATGCGTACGATGTTCTTGACACGGTGGATGATCTGACCCTTAAAAACGGCAAAAGTACGTATGGAAGAGGTTCCTGGGCCAGCACTATTCGTTACCATAACGGTACCTTTTATGTTTCGACTTTCGCCCAGACTACCGGAAAAACCTACATATTCTCTACAAAAAATATTGAGAATGGCCCATGGAAGATGTTATCCTTCCAGCCTTCCTTACATGATAGTAACTTGTTTTTCGATGACGATGGCCGTGTTTACATGATATATGGGGCTGGCAAACTTACGATTGTGGAACTTAACCCGGATCTTTCGGGTATTAAGGAGGGAACGGAAAGAATTCTAATAGAAAATGCGAGCGCTCCGGCAGGAGATAAAATTATGCTAGGTTCAGAAGGTTCTCAGCTTTTTAAAGTGAATGGTAAATACTATCTTTTTAATATCACTTGGCCAAGAGGTGGAATGCGAACCGTTATTATTCACAGAGCAGATAAAATCACAGGTCCTTATGAAGGCCGTCTTGGTCTTCAGGATTTGGGTGTTGCACAGGGCGGACTTATCGATATGCCCGATGGAACCTGGTATTCCTATTTATTCCGCGACTATGGAGCTGTTGGACGTATTCCCTACCTTGTACCTGTAAAATGGGAAAATGGTTGGCCAGTGCTGGGAGTAGAAGGTAAAGTCCCCGAAATTCTTAATCTTCCTGCCAGTAACGGATTGATCCCAGGAATTGTTGCATCCGACGAATTTAGCCGAAAAAAAGGCGAACCCGCTTTGCCATTGGTTTGGCAGTGGAACCATAACCCAGATAATAAACTCTGGTCGGTTACCGAGCGAAAAGGCTTTCTGCGCCTGAAAACAGGACGAATAGACTCTTCATATCTTTTCGTTAGAAATACATTAACCCAGCGTACCATAGGCCCGGAATGTAATGGTTCTACTTCAGTTGATGTGTCAAATATGAAAGATGGCGATTTTGCTGGATTAAGTGTATTACAGCGAAAGTTCGGTTTAGTGGGTGTTAAAATAAGCAGCAATACCAAATCTATTGTAATGGTTAGCGCCGGATCAGGAAAACCGGTTGAAGTGCAAAAGGTTCCCCTAACCCAAAAAACAATATTCTTTAAAATTGAGTGCAACTTTAGAGATAAGGTCGATGTTGCCAACTTTTATTACAGTCTCGATGGCAAAATTTGGAATTCGATAGGGGAACAGCTTAAGATGGAATACACTATCCCCCAGTTCATTGGTTACCGCTTTGGATTGTTTAACTACGCTACCCAAAATACCGGAGGATTTGTCGATTTCGACTATTTCCATATTGAAAACAAGATTTCCGAAAAGAATTGAGCTGCTAACATCTTAAAATAAGCAATATGCAACGAAACATGTTTTTAACTTTAATATTTTGCCTTACTATCGGTTTGGTTAATGCCCAGGAAAAACTGGTAACCAGCCCCGACGGGAAACTTGTGGTATCTGTTTTGGTAGAGAATGGCATTCCAACATATGGAATATCCTATAACGGCAAACAATTTCTAAAAAAATCGCCGCTTGGGTTGGAAACTAACATCGGCAATTTTTCACAGGGTTTAGTCCTGAGTGAAAAAGCCGATCAGCGGGTTATTGATGAGACTTACGAATTGCCCAATATTAAGCAAAGTAAAGTTCATTATATCGCCAACGAAGTGGTGTTCTCGTTCTTGAAAGAAAACAAATCAGTTTTTAATTTAATATTCCGGGTGAGCAATAACGACGTGGCATTCCGGTACAAAGTTTTTACTCAGGAACAGCGATTAGTATGTGTTGTTAATAAGGAAGCAACTGGTTTTGTCCTTCCGGAGGGGACAACTACATTTCTATGTCCCCAAAGTAAGACTATGGTTGGTTTTGCACGTACCATGCCCAGTTATGAAACACCCTATACCCCCGATGCACCTATGGGGCAGAATGGTGGAGGAGAAGGATATACTTTCCCTTGTTTGTTCAAAGTAAATGAAAAAGGTTGGGTTTTAATATCCGAAACCGGAGTGGGAAGCCAATATTGCGGTAGTCGTTTAATTGGTCAACCGGATGGGTTGTACTCCATTGGTTTTCCCATGGAAGGTGAAAATAATGGCAATGGCACTGCTGCTCCGGGCATTGTTCTTCCTGGCTACACTCCATGGAGAACAATCACTTTGGGCGAAACATTAAAACCTATCGTAGAAACTACCGTTCCATTCGATGTAGTTGAACCGGTTTTTGAACCGTCACAAAAATACAGATATTCCAAGGGGTCATGGAGCTGGATAATGAAAATGGATGGGGCTACCGTTTATGATGTGCAAAAGCAATACATCGATTTTAGCGCAGCCATGGGATACGAAACCGTATTGGTGGATGCCCTTTGGGATACTCAAATCGGGCGTGATAAAATAGCTGAGCTGGCACAATATGGAGCTGGCAAAAACGTAGCCCTGTTTTTATGGTACAATTCCAATGGTTATTGGAACGATGCTCCGCAGGGGCCACGTGGTATCATTGATAATACTATCTCACGCAGAAAAGAGCTGGCCTGGATGAAGAGCATAGGTATCAGAGGCATCAAAGTCGACTTTTTTGGTGGAGACAAACAAGTTACCATGAAACTTTACGAAGATATTCTATACGATGCCAACGATTTTGGTATTATGGTGATTTTCCATGGTTGTACCCTTCCGCGTGGATGGGAGCGAATGTTTCCAAACTATGCGGCTAGTGAAGCAGTGCTAGCCAGCGAGAACCTTCATTTTGGGCAACGCAGTTGCGATAACGAAGCATTTAATGCCTGTCTGCATCCTTTTATCCGCAATGCAATTGGAAGTATGGACTTTGGAGGCAGCGCCCTGAATAAATTCTACAATGGACAAAATACGCCAAACAGGGGAAGTAAGCGAATCACCTCGGATGTTTTTGCATTGGCAACTGCTGTATTATTTCAAAGCGGGGTACAACATTTTGCACTGGCTCCCAATAATCTAACCGATGCCCCTGAATGGGCAATCAACTTTATGAAACAAGTACCGACTACCTGGGACGAAGTTCGCTTTATCGATGGCTATCCCGGAAAATTTGTTGTATTGGCCCGCCGCCAGGGAGAGAAATGGTATATCGCTGGGATTAATGCCCAAAAGGAACTCCTGACCTTAAAAATTAAGCTCCCAATGTTAGTGGGGAATACCGAATTAATGGTCTACAGCGACGATGCACAGTTGAATGGCAAAGCATCGTCGGTTAAGCTGGGTAAGAAACAGGAATTTGATCTGTCTATCCCGTCAAATGGAGGAGTAGTAATAGTAAACTAATTTTAACATAACAACTAATAGCTAAACGAAATGAATAATACAAACAAAAGAAAAACAAGTTTAAATGCTCATTTTCATCACTCTCATAAGCAAAAGAAAAGGTCATCCAAAGCTTTATCAATTCTGATTGGCTCTTTTGCATGCATTTTATTTACTGTAAATGGTTTGTTTGCTCAAAAGCTTCAACTGAACGATTTGGGTTACTTCGAAACACAGGGCGTAAATGTCTTGGTTTATAGCAACCAGTTTAACGGAATGTTTTTCGATGAAAAAACAGCCGGGATCGAAATTATTCACCATGGTGTAAGAACCTCTACTGGTGGAGCCGTGAGGTTACAAAACACCCCGGAGCAATGGGACTTAATTCCCACATTGGTCGACCGGAAAATTGATCAGGCGACTAAAAGTATCAACATTGAACAAACGTATAAGGAGTTTAACTTCAACTCCAGGATTAGCGTAACGGCAAAAGATAACGGGTTGGAAATAAGTGTTTTTCTGGATAAGCCTCTGCCTAAAGAACTGGAAGGAAACGCAGGTTTTAATCTTGAATTCTTACCAACAGCATACTTCGAGGCAACTTACTTAATGGATGGAAAACCTGGTAATTTTCCCAGATATCCTGCCGGAAATACGAAAATTGAACCAAATAGTAAAAGGATACCACAGTTCAGCGGCCATACAACTTTTGATGACAGGGGAAGAGGCGAGTTTATATCTCCTTCTCCGTTAGCTACCGGAAAAACCATAGTTCTGGCTCCTGAAGATCCCGAACATTTCGTCAAAATTAAAGGAATGGACGCAGATCTGATGCTCTTTGATGGTCGCAACCTTGCTCAAAACGGATGGTATGTTGTTCGCAGCTTACTGCCGGCTAACAAAACAGGAAAGGTCTTGACATGGTATGTTGAACCTAATGCCACTCCAAATTGGATCAGAAAACCTGTTGTTGGTTTTTCGCAGGTGGGTTATACTCCAGATCAGGGAAAAGTAGCAGTTATTGAATTGGATAAAAATGATATTCCTGTTAAAACTGCGTCAATTTACCAGGTTACCGAAGAAGGCAAAAGTGTTGAGAAACTTAATGGCGAAGTAAAAATATGGGGAAAATATCTGCGCTATAATTACGCAAAGTTCGATTTTAGCGCAGTAAAAGAACCCGGGGTTTATTATATTCAATATGGCGATCACAAAACCAATACATTTGCTATAGGACCGGATGTTTACAATACTGTTTGGCACCCAACATCGGATGTTTGGTTTCCTGTGCAAATGGATCACATGCAGGTTAACGAGGCTTATCGCATCTGGCATGGCGTTCCGTATCTGGACGATTGCCTTCAGGCTCCTCTGAACCACCAGCATTTTGATGGATATAAACAGGGACCTACAACCGATACCAAATATAAACCGCTGGAACGCATTCCTGGAATGACAGTGGGAGGATGGTTCGATGCGGGCGATTTCGATATTCAAACTGGTTCACATAATAGTGTAGTTTCAAGTTTTGTAGAATCATGGGAAAATTTCAAAATCGTTAGGGACGAAACTTTTATTGATCAGAAAACCCGTTATGTCGATATTCATCGTCCCGATGGGAAACCCGATATTCTTCAGCAAATTGAACATGGCACTTTAAACCTGGTGGCCCAATGTGAAAATATTGGTCATCCGGTTCGTGGAATTGTAGTTCCGAGTTTGCACCAATATCACCATCTGGGAGATGCTTCTACTGAAACCGATAACCTTCCATACAACCCCAGCCTTAAGCCTTACGAAACGGATGGAAAATCGAGTGGAACCCTGGACGACCGCTGGGCATTTACCAACCGCAGTTCGTTCCTTGATTATCAAACTGCTGCAACTCTGGCAGCAGCAAGCAGGGCACTTAAAGGGTACAACAATGAGCTTGCCGACAAGAGCCTTGCTTTTGCTAAAAAATTACTGGTAGAGGCTGACGAGGCAGCTAAAAAGCCTAATGAAAACGAAGAGCCATTTATGCGTATGATGAGCCGGGGGGCTGATTTAAATACAGTTCTTCAATTATATATTGCCACAAAGGAAAAGAAGTATGCTGACAGATTTCTGGAACAATTGTGGCCTATGCTTGACCGCGTAACAACCCCGACTGGCGGAAATTCGGGATTATTTGCTGGCTTTGGAGGCCGGGGGACTATTAATCCTGCGCTGATTGCAATACCATACATGGATGCTGCCTATAAAGCTAAACTCAAGGACTATATTATTAAGTACAAACTATCCATCGACGAAACCGAAAAGGAAAATCCATATGGAGTTCCAATGTCTACAAGGGGTTGGGGAGGAAGTTCCAATGTTATTAATTGGGCAATAACAAACTATTATGCTCATAAAGCTTATCCGGAAATTATAGGGAAAGAATATGTTTATAAAGGGCTCAATTTTATTTTTGGTTGTCACCCTTATTCCAATTTATCCTTTGTAAATGCCGTGGGAACCCGTTCCAAAAAAGTGGCTTATGGAAATAACCGGGCTGATTTTTCAACCATTGCCGGAGGTGTTGTTCCCGGATTGCTATTGTTACAGCCAGACTTTCTTGAAAATAAAGATGATTGGCCATACCTGTGGGGAGAAAATGAATGTGTTATAGACGGTGGCGCCTGGTATATTTTCCTTGCAAACGCTGTTAACGAGGTTGTAAAAGATACTAAATAATCCTCAGGTAGTTAAAAGTAGGCTTGCTCCCGAAAGCTTTCGGGAGCAAGCATACCCAAAGACAAAATATAAATAGTAGATCATTAATCCACAATACGATAAATTAATTTTCAAATGATAATCAAGTCGAAATTATTAATGCTTGGTCTGGCAATATTTGGTACAAGCAGCCTTTTTGCCCAGAATCCTGTAATACGCGATCAATTTACTGCTGATCCTACCGCCAGGGTTTTTGGCGACAAGGTATATCTTTATCCTTCGCACGACATTCCTGCTCCTGCGGATTATCCACGAAAGGACTGGTTTTGCATGGCCGACTATCATGTGTTCTCCTCCGAAAATCTTTCCGATTGGACAGACCATGGAGTAATTGTAAGCCAGACAACTGTACCCTGGGCTAATCCAAAAGCTTATAGCATGTGGGCCCCCGACTGTATCCATAAAAACGGGAAATACTACTTTTATTTCCCCACAGCTCCCGACAGCGCTTATGGAAGAGGTTTTGCTATTGGAGTGGCAGTTGCCGATAATCCTGCCGGACCTTTTGTCCCACAGCCAAAACCCATTGCAAATGTTCGGGGCATCGATCCCAATGTGTTTATCGACAAAGACGGACAGGCATACCTATATTGGACAGGGAGAGGTTTTTCCGTGGCCCGGCTGAAAGAGAATATGCTGGAACTGGATTCCGAACCACAGATTATTCCCAATCTGCCTGAGAAAGGGCTGAAGGAGGGCTCTTACCTCTTCGAGCGAAATGGTATATATTATTTGACCTTCCCGCATGTGGAGAATAAAACGGAAAGGCTGGAGTATGCTATCGGGAATAGTCCTTTAGGCCCCTTTAAAATGACAGGAGTCATTATGGACGAATCGCCAACTGGCTGCTGGACGAACCATCAATCGTTTATCAATCTGAAAGACCAGTGGTATTTATTTTACCATCACAACGACTTATCGCCCGCATTCGATAAAAACAGATCAACAAGGATAGATAGCCTGTTTTTTAATCCCGATGGAACCATTCGGAAAGTAATTCCAACTTTGCGTGGCGTTGGTAATACGGATGCATTCAAACCAATACAGCTAGACAGATACAGCCGAATAAGCGAAACGGGTGCTTCAGTTGCTTTTATCGACACCCTCCATAAATTTGATGGATGGAAAACATCATTTACAGCTAAAGAGGCTTGGATTCAATACAATGCCGTTGATTTTGGATCAAAGGGAAATAAAAAGGCTAAATCAATAAAAGTTAAGGCTGCCTCTGAAAACGGAGCTACGTTGCAAATTCGTGTGGACAATGCCAATGGCAAACTTATTTCGGAAGTTAAAATTCCTAAGGGAAAAGTAATGAACGAGGTAAAAGCCAAATTGACTTCCCCTTTGCATGGTGTCAATAACATGGTTGTGGTTTTAAAGGACGGCAATCCGGTGGAAGTTGATTGGATAAGTTTTGAATAAGAAAATGTTTTAAAATATAATTCATTAAGATTATGAGTAATAAATTCAGAATGACTCAGATAAAAAACAAACAATTTGTTTTAATCTCTTTTTTTGCGGCAATTTTCTCTTTTAATGGATTAACCGGTAATTGCCAGTCCAAAAGTAAACAGATTAAGAACGCCCCGGTTTTTTCGCAGGTTTTATACCAGGGAAACGACCAGATTTATAAAGATAACCCTTTGAAGGGCGATGAGTTTTATAACCCTATTTTACAGGGATGTTACCCCGATCCGTCCATTACCCGCAAAGGCAAAGACTATTTTCTTGTGAACTCCTCTTTTGCCATGTTCCCGGGAGTTCCAATTTTCCATTCCACCGATTTGGTAAACTGGAAACAAATTGGCCATGTATTGGACAGGACTTCGCAATTGAAAGTATTCGACACAGGAATTAGCGCAGGTGTTTACGCTCCGTCAATCCTCTATAATACTAACAACGATTATTTTTACATGATTACAACCCAGTTTGCGGGTGGCTTCGGTAATATTGTTGTAAAAACACAAGACCCCTTTAAAGGATGGAGCGATCCGGTGAAACTACAATTCAACGGCATTGATCCTTCCCTGTTTTTTGATGATAATGGAAAAGCTTATGTAGTGCACAACGATGCGCCTGATAAGGGAAAAGAGTTATATAACGGTCACCGTGTAATCAAGATTTGGGAATATGATGTTGAAAAAGATCAGATAATTCAGGGAACCGACAAAATTATTGTAGATGGCGGCGTCGATCTTTCAAAAAGACCAATTTGGATTGAAGCGCCTCATATTTATAAAAAAAATGGTCGCTACTATTTAATGTGCGCCGAAGGGGGGACAGGCGACTGGCATAGCGAAGTGATTTTTGTGAGCAACGATCCTAAAGGGCCATATATCCCGGCGCCCAGCAACCCAATATTGAGCCAGAGATATTTGAACCGCGACAGAAAAAATATGGTAGATTGGGCTGGACATGCTGATCTGGTCGAAGGCCCTGATGGTAAGTATTACGGAGTGTTTTTGGGTATCCGCCCGAACGAAAAAAAGAGAGTGAATATTGGCCGGGAAACATTTATCCTTCCAGTGGATTGGTCGGGAGAGTTCCCGGTTTTCGAAAACGGACTTATTCCCATGGACCCCATGTTAAAAATGCCCAAAGGGGTTGAAAATAAAACCGGGAAAGAAGGATTTTTTCCCAATGGCAACTTTACGTTT
>JAIFLU010000226.1:0-2796 GCA_020048915.1 Bacteroidota bacterium
CGAGTGATGGCTGGAATGGTATCTCCAATGGCAAACCATTACCAATGGATTCTTATTATTACATTGTCAACCTCCAGAACGGAACCGATCCAATCGTCGGGAATGTTACTGTCATCCGGTAATTTCTGTTAATAGCTCAATTTTGTCAGATAATATAAAAACAGCTTCAACAGTAAGCTGTTTTTTTTTGCATAAAACAGTCAATATAAACTATTGAAACGTTGGTATACTAAATGTTTGCTTAAGTTATATCACTAAGGCTGAAATTTAGACTGTTCCAAAATGCCTTGATAATTGCTGTTTAGCATTAATTGAGATATAGTCAACTTATTATTGCGCATGTATGCATCAATAATTCCATATCCAAGCCAAACCACTGCTTTCCCAGGTGATTCAGTCGTGAAAAAGGAAGTAAATGGTGCCGGGTTAATAAGTTTATTAATAGTCATATAATCAATAGAGAATATAAGCTTTCGTTCAATTAGAAATGTCCACATCTCTTTCTGGTTCACTTTACACCACTTTAATTGGTTAGCAGTATACCCCAAAATAATACTATCGGGTGTTTCCGGAAACAATTCTTTTAATAGATAGATTATTTTCCCTTCGTATAAAATATTGGTTAAGAGGTTTTCGGCAGAATCATTATAGGAAAACTCGCTGTAACACCATCCGCGTAAGGCATCAGTTGCAATGAATTCCCTTTCCATAGTTCTTCGTTGATATTGCGGTAAGCCAAGATTCTCATAAAACTCGCACGACCTTCCAAGATATTTGTCCAGGCTTATTCCTAAAATGGTGTCGGCAGTGACTATTGATTGGTTAAACCCCGATATCATTGTATAAATATGAGGAATGGTTTTATCGGGGAACAATAATTTATAGTTTTTAAATCCTTCTTCCAATTCACTCCCCGGAGTATTGAAATCGGGATATGTTTTTTTTACCCTATCGTAGGTTATATACATGTACTTGTCGGTAATAAAACTTTTAAGATATTTCGGGAAATCTTTTTTATCGGAGCTTCCGATATTTATTATTTTATAAGTAAAAATGTCAAAGAATTCCCCGTATTTGCTTTTAAGATTAGGAATCTGCTCTTTTACAGAATCAACAGGTGTCGAAAATAAATCAATTTCAAATCTGTCTATCTTTAGGGATAATTCAGGAGATATATTTTCCGATTCTGTTTCGGATTCATATTCTGCTTTTTTATTTGAAGACTGACAAGAAAACAGAATAAAGGAAATCCCAAATACAATGGACATGAATAATCTTTTTAGCATGTTCTCGTTTTAGATGTAAATAAAAGTTTAAAAAGCATATTTTTGTAGAATTGCAAATCTAAAAAACCTACTTCATATGAAAAAACGAATTTCGTTATACTTTTTATTATTATTTGTCACTTTACCTTTATTCTCGCAGGGGTTTCGTTTTGGAATATTCGCCGATCCTGTAATATCCTGGATGAACCCAGATGTTAGCTCTGTTGATTCAAAGGGAAACCGGCTGGGTTTTAATATTGGACTAACAGTCGATAAATTTTTTGCGAAAAACTATGCTTTTGCAACAGGTCTTTCAATGCTCAATACCGGTGGGAGTTTATTTTTTGAAACGCCATCGTCTCTAAAGCTTAATAGTGGGACTAAAGATCTTCCCATGAATACCAAAGTTACCTATAAGTTACAATACCTGCATATACCATTGGGAATTAAGCTCTGTACAAACCAAATAGGGTATAATACCTTCTATGGCCAATTAGGGTTTAATACAATGATTAATGTAAAGGCCAGGGGAACAGCTAGCTCGGGCGGAATTGATAATGAAAATATTGGAAAAGAAATAAATTTGTTAAACTTAGCATATCATATTGGTGGAGGAATTGAATATTCAATAGGTGGGAATACTAAACTTTCTGCAGGTTTGGTTTATATGAATGGTTTTACTGATGTTACCAGCAGAGGAGCCGATAAAGTTATCCTCAATAATATCTTAATAAAAATTGGCGTAATGTTTTAGCTTATAGCTGATATTTAGTATTTGGGAATTCATGTTCCTGAGAAAACTTGAATCAGCTAATACTGGACTAATTAAAGAATTCTGGATTTTAATGGATATTAATCTACTAATACAGAACTTTTTTGGATATTTTTAAGGACAATCAATGAGTTTTTTATAATTTTGCATGTTTTTCAACACAAAAATAATCGAATGCTAAATACAGAAGAAGTTTGCAGAGAGTTTCTTGAAGATAAAAAATCAATTTTTAGTGTATTGCTGGCCGAAGATAAAGAGCTGTTAAAAGAAGGTTTATCGGCTGCTTTTTATAAAAAGGGCGATTATATTTTTAAGGAAGGGGATAAACCTACAGGATTAATTTGCCTTTCGGATGGGAAAGTTAAAGTTTTTAAAGAAGGAGTAGGGGGAAGAGAGCAAATTGTTCGTATGGCTAAACCAGTCGGTTTTATTGGTTACCGAGCATTATTTGCCGAAGAAAACCACCATGCATCCGCAGTTGCAATTGAAGATTCAACGGTTTGTAGTGTCGATAAAGAAACTTTATACCAGCTACTGCGAAGGAGTAGTGAGCTTAGTTTAAGCATAATAAAATCGTTTGCTACCGAGCTTGGATTTTCTTATTTCCGAACGGTTACATTAACTCAAAAACATATTCGGGGGAGATTGGCTGAGTCGTTATTGTTTCTGAAAGATACCTATGGTGTTGAAAAAGACGAAAAAACCATTAAAGTTTACCTTTCCCGTGAGGATATTGCAAACCTCTCTAATATGACTACT
>JAIFLU010000226.1:2829-28905 GCA_020048915.1 Bacteroidota bacterium
ACTACTTCCAACGCAATTCGTACGTTGTCGGCTTTTAGCAGCGAAGGTGTCATATCTATTGATGGTCGAAAAATAAAAATTTTGGATATCTCAAAATTGGAACGGATTTCTGATTTAGGATAATAAATTACTTTATGACATATATACCCGAGAATACTTCCAGGAACACTCATAATAAAGTTGCAGAATTATTATTGACTACAGCAGTACACCAGAAAATTCTTGATATCCCAAGTGGGCATGGAGCATTTACAAAACGAATGATCGATAAGGGAATTGAAGTATTTTCGGGCGATATTGAAAATATTCTAAAAATTGATAATCCACGGTTTGCCATAACCGATATGAATCTGCCATTACCTTTTGAAGATGATTTTTTCGATACAATTGTTTGTATCGATGGGATAGAACACCTCGAAAGGCAGTTCGATTTTACAAGAGAATGTTACAGGATATTAAAACCAGAAGGATCTTTTATAATTTCCACACCTAATATTAACTCTTTGAGATCCCGGTGGCGTTGGTTCTTAACAGGCCATCATAACAAATGCAAATCTCCCTTAAACGAAACAAAACCTTCTGCTTTGCATCATATAGCACTTTTATCGTTTTCGCATCTTCGATATATGTTGCATAGTGCTAAATTTAAAATTGAGATAATTACTACAAATCGAATAAAACCTATTAACTGGCTTTATCTCCCATGGGTACCACTGGCATTTGCAAGATCCTGGTGGGTTTTCCGCATGGAAGAAAAAGATCCGAATCAGAAAGGAAGAAATAAAGAAATTTTAAAACAGCTTTTTAGAAAAGAAGTTCTTTTTGGAGAAACCTTAATTGTCAAAGCCAGAAAAATCTAAATTTTTGTTAATGATAAAGATGGGGTGATTATATTGAGTGAGCAAAAAGTAGGGTAAGAATTGTATTTGTAGAGGATGACAGGAGTAGATTTATCATTAATAATTTCTTTTTATAATAAGCCAGAATACTTGGAGCTTATTTTTTCGTCATTGGAAAGACAGTCTTTCAAAAATTTTGAAGTAATTATTGCCGATGATGGCTCTAATGCCGCTGTGGTTGAGAAACTGAGCCGAATGATTCAATTGGCCACTTTCCCGATACAGCATATTTGGCATGAAGACATTGGATGGAGAAAAACAATGATTCTCAATAAGGCTGTACAGGCAAGCCATTCGGATTATTTGGTTTTTATTGATGGTGACTGTATACTGCATAAAAATTTTCTCGAAGAGCATTATAATAATCGACACCTTGGAAATGTATTAGCTGGCAGACGTGTAAATATGTCTCAAAATGTTTCCTCTTTATTGACGCACGAAAAAGTCAGTAAAGGGCATCTTGAAAGAAGATTATTACTTAATCTGCTTTTCGATAGATTGATTCAGAAGCATGGTTCTCACACGGAAAATGCGATTTACATCAGGAACAATTGGTTAAGGAGATTTTTTAATAAAAAGGATAAAGGAATATTAGGAGCTAATTTTTCGCTCTTTAAATCAGACTTACTTCTGATAAATGGATTTGATGAGCGATATATTTATCCAGCTTATGGAG
Source organism: Bacteroidota bacterium (assembly GCA_020048915.1). Lineage (GTDB taxonomy): Bacteria > Bacteroidota > Bacteroidia > Bacteroidales > JAAUTT01 > JAAUTT01. Next base: position 4,405 of record JAIFLU010000226.1, read on the forward strand.
AGGATACAGATATTGATTTTAGGTTACGATTAAAAGGAGTTAAAATTAGGTCGTTAAAACATATCGCTATTCAGTATCATATGTATCACAAAACTTTAGACAGGCCATCAGAAAATTCAACGATTTATAATGAAACTGTAGCTAAAAGAATATCATATACCCGTTATGGTATTAAGAAATTGTAAAATTGTCTTTCGGATAAAAGTAATTTGGTATTAATTGTTTATAAGCAATTCAAATTTCCCTAATGTTTTTTCTATTGTAAAAAAATCGGAAACCATTTTCCGGGCATTTTCTCCCATCACTTTTCGGCTCTCCCTGTTTTCGATCAAATTCTCAATTTTATTGGCGAAAAGTTCTTTGTTCATAAATGGAACTAAATATCCATTTTCTCCATTATGAACTAATTCCGGGTTACTGCTATTTTCAAATGCAACCACTGGTTTTCCGCACGCCATAGCTTCTACAAGAACATACCCAAACCCTTCCCATAAAGAGGTAAGAGCGAATAAGTCTATTTGAGTCATAAAAGATTTAATATTATCGACAAAACCGAGGAAAACTATATTTTCCCTAACTCCTAGTTCTTCGGCAAATTGCTGCAATTCATTTCGAAGTTCACCATCACCGGCAATTAATATTCGGAAAGATAGTCCTTTGTTTTTCAGAAGCAACGCAATTTCAATGAGCAGCTTCTGCCCCTTTTGGTGTACTAATCTTCCAGAGTTCCCAATAATAAATTCTCCGTTTATTTTGTTGTAAACAGGTTGAGTGGAGATTTTTTCAAATTCGGAAAGATCTATTCCATTATAGATCACGTGAATTTTAGATTTATCGAAAATATGCGGATTATTTTGAAGGATGGTTCTCTGGGTTTCCTCTGAATTAGCAATTACTTCAGTTACTAAATAGCGAAATATCCATCGGTTCAAAAAGGTGTTTTTTATTGGGATGGCACTACCTCTTCGATATATTACTTTTTCGACCCCTGCTATTTTGGCGGCTAATCCTGCAACTTTTAAGTCGGAAGATAAGTTGATGATAACAGATTTCACGCCCGTTCTATGAAAATATCGAGCTAATTGAAATATTTTCAGCGGATTAATAAAGCTTAAGTTACTTAATCGGGTGGAATAAGTTGGAATCTTTTTGGATCGAAACTTTATCAATAAATCACTATGTTTATTGGCAACTGCTAAAACTTTATAGTTTTTTTTCATTAACCGGCAAGCGATATCGTAATGCCATTTTTCTCCCCCTCCCCAGGTTTTATTCCCATTAAAGAAACAAATGTCCCCCTTTTGGTTCCTGTTTTCCTTTTGGAGACGGAGGAGCCGCTTGTATTTCAGAAATGTTTCGTATGAAGAAATGCAACAAATTGTAAACCCTTTAATACCATCTATAAAGCCAAGTTTTATTAAGAAATCACGAAAAAAGCGCCAGGCTGGGTTGAAAAACAAATTAAAGAAATAGGCTTTTCTACCCTTTTGAAAGTGAGAGTCGGCAAATATTCTCGAAAAAGAATTAGCTTGCTTAAGATGTTGGTCGATGGTATAATACGAATAATGCAGTAAATCGCCTCTAAGAAATTTTCTTCGGGTATATTTTTTAAGAATAAAGATGTCGTGAGGGTTAACACCTCCCCATTGTCCTTTACTTTTATCCCAAAGTCTTAATTTTTTGGATGGGTACCAACTGGTATGCTTAATCCATTTGCCGCAATAATTGGTAAGTCGGTTGAAGTAGTATCCATCGTATGTCCAGTTCGCTTTTACTTCTAAAATTGATTGTTTAAGTTTTTCCGAAAGTTCTTCATCGGCATCTAAGGACAATACATGTGTATAGGTAGATTTGGTGAGGGCATAATTTTTTTGTTCCACGTATCCCTTAAACTCTTGCATATAAACAATCGCACCAAGATTTTTGGCTATTTCAACCGTTTTGTCGGTCGAGTAAGAATCTATTACAACAATTTCTTCAACAACACCTTCTAAAGAACGGATACATCTTGCAATGTTTCTTTCTTCATTAAATGTAATAATAACGGCAGATATTGGAGTCATAATTTCTATTCCTGGTAATAAACTCGTTTCACCCTTCTCGAAATACTTGTCAGGACCTCATAAGGAATAGTTTTCATTTGTTTTGATATTTCCGATATAGGATATTCATCTCCAAAAATAATTACTTCGTCTCCTTCTTTTGTTTCAATTCCTGTTATATCCAAAAAGCACATGTCCATACAAATATTTCCAATAATATTGGCTAATTGTCCTTTAATATAAAGTTTTCCTGTTCCATTTCCTAAAACCCTGTGCAATCCATCGGCATACCCAATTGGAAGGATTGCAATACGGATTGATTCCCTGGCCTTATACTTGCGTCCATATCCAATTGTTTCGTTGGCAGGTATATCTTTTATTTGCAAAATAACGGTCTTTAAACGGTTAACCTGTTTTAAGGCTGCATTATTTGCACTAATTCCATACAAACCAATTCCGAGACGAACCATATCATATTGTGCTGAGGCAAATCGCTCTATTCCGGCAGAATTAAGAATATGACGCATTATGGAATACGGAAAGGAATTATTAAATTTAGCACTAATTTTTTCAAAAACATCAACTTGCTCAAAAGTAAAATAATCTAATTCTTCTTCATCGCTTCCGGCCAGGTGCGAAAAAATGCTTTCAATTTTCAACGTTTCACTTAGTTTTAGTTCTTGAATTAACAAATCAATTTCAGATGGCATAAAACCCAGGCGATGCATGCCTGTATCTATTTTTATATGTACCGGGAAATTAAATATTCCGTTGGCTGCAACTTCGTGAATAAATTCCTTCAATACTTTAAATGAATAAATTTCAGGTTCCAGATTATATTTAATAATTTGAGAAAAGCTGTGTTTCTCAGGATTCATGACAATAATTGGCATGGTGATTCCTGATTCCCGAAGAGAGACACCTTCGTCAGCAAATGCAACCGCCAAATAATCTACCCGATGATATTGCAACAAGTTAGCTATTTCGTGACTTCCGCTACCATATGAAAAAGCTTTTACCATAGCGATAATTTTTGTCGCTGGTTTTAATATCGAACGGAAATAATTTAAATTATGAACTAAAGAATTCATGTTTATTTCCAGAACAGTTTCATGCGCCTTTTCTTCCAGTAACGTGAGTATATTTTCGAATTCAAATAATCGGGAACCTTTTAATAAAATAGCCTCGTTTGAAAATTTGTTTTTTTGATTTTGATCCAGAAATTCCTTAGTCGAATAATAAAATTCACTGTTAGTCTCAAATTTACCTCGGTTATTTAGAATTTCGGGACCAACACCAATTAGTCGCGAAACATTTTTACTTTTTAACAAATTGGCGACTTCCTGGTAAAGGATTTCGGCTTTTTGCCCACTTTGTAATATGTCCGAAAGAATTACAGTTTTTTGAGGATGCTGGCGCTGGTTCATCAGGAAATCGATGGCTATGGCTAGAGAACCCAGATCTGAGTTATAGCTGTCGTTTATAATAGTACACTGGTTTGCCCCTTGTTTTAGCTCCAACCGCATCGCTACTGGCGAAAGATTATAGATACATTCCTCAACAAATGCTCTGTTGTAACCCATGTAAAAAAGAAAAGTTATTAAATGCAGTGCATTTTCAACGGAGGCATCGTCAATAAAAGGTATGGCGAATTCAAAATCTGCATTCAAACAAATTCCGCGAATAACAGTTTTTGCTTCATGCGTATCAACAGACGTAACTTGAAGATATGCCGAACTTTGTTTCGACCAGGCAATGGAATCAAGGTGTTTATATTCAGGAGATAAAACCATGGAATGAATCATCTCATAATCCTTACAATAAATAATTGCTTTGGATGCTTTGAAGAGCTTCATCTTCTCGGTACATTTTTCCGAAATCGAATAGAAGTTTTCCTGGTGTGGTTCGCCGATGTTTGTGAACACCCCTACCAATGGCTGAATAATATTTTCGAGTTTAACCATTTCACCGGGTTTCGAAATTCCAGCTTCGAAAATACCAATATCATGCTGGGGTTCAAGCAACCAAATTGATAAAGGGACACCAACCTGTGAATTGAAGCTTTTAGGACTGCGGACTACATTTTTTGTTCGTTGTAAACTTTGGTATATCCATTCTTTCACAATTGTTTTCCCATTACTTCCAGTAATCCCTATAATAGGTATCTGAAATCTGAGCCGGTGGAAAGTTGCAATTTTCTGTAATCCTTCCAACGAGTTGCGTGTAACCAAATAGCTGGCACCGGCATGTAATTCAAAACTAATTTCTTCGACAAGGAAACAACGTACACCTTTCTGGTACAAATCTTCAATATATTGATGTCCATTGTGCCGTTCTCCTTTAATGGCAATAAACAGGCCTGAGGATGGGCTAGTAAGGGTACGGCTGTCGATAATAATATGCTGAAAAGTTTTATCGGGGTCACCAAAGGTTCTTGCTTGAATGGCTGTGGCTATTTCGCGGATGGAATATGTATGCATTATTTATTTTTCATTTTTAAGTGCCATGAAAAAGCAGTTTCGACAAAGTGGTTCGTATTGCTCTTGCGCTCCCAAAACTACTAATTTGGAATTGTTAATGATACGGTGTGAGTGATGTGCTAAATTTCCACATTGCACACAAATAGCATGCACCTTGGTAACATAGTCTGCTATGGCTAAAAGTGAAGGCATTGGCCCAAACGGAACACCCTTATAATCAATATCTAAACCCGCCACAATGACTCTAACACCTTGATTAGCCAATACATTACAGACTTCGGGCAATCCGTTATCAAAAAACTGTCCTTCGTCAATACCAATTACATCAACTTCCGAAGCTAATAATAAAATGTTGGATGCGACATCTACAACCGTTGAATGTATTGAATTGTTATCGTGCGAAACCACCTCCTCAATGGCAAACCGGTTATCTATTTTGGGTTTAAATATTTCTACTTTCAGCTTGGCAATTGTTGCTCTTTTTAACCTACGGATGAGTTCTTCCGTTTTACCGGAAAACATCGATCCGGTAATTACTTCAATCCATCCCCTGCGTTCAAGGGTATTTGGGGCATTTTCGGGGAACATTGTCAGTACCAAGAAGATTATTATTATTTTTACAAAGTTAACGAAAAGGGCAAACGAATAATCGTTCCACCTTTCCCGTTATAAAAAAAATCAGGTTTTTACAAGAAACAAATAAAAAACCATGAAGCATAAATTAGTGTTTGATAGTCTTATACAGGAGATAAACCAGCTCCATGGCTATATTCGCAACTGGCAGGGCAAGGATATTATCCCAACTATTGAAAAGGATATTGTTTTAAATAAATTACAACAAGTATATAACCAAATAATACAGTTGGAAGCAACTTCAGAGGAAGCTCATGTGTTATTTACCCCTATTGAGCAAAAAAAAATCGTGATTGAACTTGAAGTTCCTGAGAATATTCCAATTCCTGAAAAAGAGTTGCCAGTAGCTCAGGTTGAACCGGAACCTCTTATTCTAAAATTAATTCCAGAGGTTGAAAAAATAATAATTGAAGAGCAAGAATTACCTATTGTTCAGGAAGTTAATATTGAAAAAACAGTGTCGGCTGAAATGACTGAAAAAGAGCCGGAACTAAAAATTGAACCTGAAAAACCCAAAGCGACGAAAGAAATTTTGGCGGATAAATTTTCCCAACCCCATACGCATATAAACGAAAGTATTTCTAAATCGCGAAATGTGCAGGATTTGTCATCGAAATTAAAAAGTGCCCCAATTGCTACAATTCAATCGGCTATTAATTTAAACGATAAGTTTGTGATCATTCGCGAACTCTTTAAGAATAACACACTTTTATATAATCAAACACTGGATAGGTTTAATAACTCCAAAGATTTCGATGAGGCAGTATCGATTATTGAAAGGGAATTTGCCTGGAATAAGGATGAACCACTGGTTCAAAAATTAATAGACCTCATAAAACGGAAGCATAATGTGTAAATCGAAACTCTTTCTAACTTTTTTTCTTAGTACCTTGTTTTTTCAATTTGTTGGTGCGCAGGATTTTGAATATTTTAAGAATAACATAATAAAGCTTTCTTCTAGCGAATTCCATGGGAGGGGCTACGTAAAGAATGGTGATACAAAAGCTTCGGATTATTTAAAAAAACAATTTCAGTTATTAGGTATTCAGCCTTTAGCTAAAAGCTATTTCCAGAATTACAGCTTTGAAGTCAATACCTTTCCTGGTAAAATGGCGATTAGTTTGAATGGAAAAAAATTACAACCGGCCATCGACTTTGTAATAAATCCTGCTTCAAAAAAAATATCGGGAAAGTTTGGGATTTCTTTATTCGATTTAGCTCGTATTCAATCAGATTCAACGGTTTTAAAAAAATACCTTCAAAGTGATTTTTCTAACAAATTTGTTTTGATCGATACACTGGGCTGGGGAAAAGATCCATTTCGAAAATCTATGCGGGAGGCCATTTCAGGAAATATGGTAAATGCTGCCGGGATCTTGGAAGTAGTGGATACCGGAATGATCTTTTCAGTTCGAACATTTCAAAATACTTATACCAAATCGCAATTACGACGAAAAGCAATTCCTGCAAATGTTTCGGAAATCCAAATTGCCATCGATCAAAAGTTAATCTCTCATAAAGCGCGCAATGTTATTGGTTTTTTGCCCGGAGAGACTGACACATTTATCGTATTTACAGCGCACTACGATCACTTGGGACATATGGGCAAAGATACCTATTATCCCGGAGCAAACGATAATGCCAGCGGAACCTCCATGGTACTCGATTTTGCAAAAGCGATGGCTGCAAAAAAGGGAAAACATAAATATTCGTATGCTTTTATGCTGTTTAGCGGCGAAGAGGCCGGTTTACTTGGGTCGCGCTATTATGTTGGAAACCCCTTATTTTCCCTGTCAAAGATAAAGCAAGTGCTTAATTTCGACATGGTAGCTACCGGATCGGGAGGGGTTAATATTTTCAACGGCACTGTGCTTAAAGGTGAATTTATGCTTCTCGATACAATTAATAAAGTCAACACTTTTGGGTTGGAATTAAAGGCAAAAAGTACTTCCCGAAGCAGCGACCATTATCCGTTTCATCAGAAACAAGTGCCGGCTTTGTTTATTTTAACCGATGGCAAGGAAGTTGGGTATCATATACCCCAGGACAGGTTTGAAAAGCTTCCTTTTAATGCTTACCAAAAGTTATTTAAATTGATTTACCAATATATTGAGGCTAAAGAAAATGGGGAAATTATATATAGTACCAACTCCGATAGGTAATCTCGAAGATATCACTTTACGGGCCCTGAGAATATTAAAAGAAGTTGATTTGGTGTTGGCTGAAGATACGCGAACATCGGGTTTTTTGTTAAAGCACTTTCAGATCGAAAAAAAAATTGCCTCCTTCCATAAGTTTAATGAGCACAAAAGTATGCAGGCATTTATCGACCGACTTAATGCCGGAGAAAATATTGCCCTGGTATCCGATGCCGGGACCCCTTCGATTTCCGATCCCGGTTTTTTAATCGTCCGCGAATGTGTAAACTTAGGAATTGAAGTTGAGTGTCTGCCTGGGGCAACGGCTTTTGTACCTGCCTTGGTAGCAAGTGGTTTACCAAGCGACCGGTTTGTCTTCGAAGGATTTCTCCCTCAAAAAAAAGGCAGGCAAAAGAAGATGCTGGAACTTGCCCAGGAAGAAAGAACCGTAATTTTTTATGAGTCGCCCTACCGTTTAGTGAAAGCTTTGGAAGAAATCGTTCTTTATTTTGGCGCAGAAAGGAGAGTTTCAGTTTCGAGGGAAATCAGTAAAATGTTTGAAGAAACAACCCGGGGCTCAGCAGAGGAGGTATTAGCGTATTATAAAACCAAAACGCCCAAAGGAGAAATTGTGATAGTAATAGGAGGGAAGAATCTCAAGCAAGCCTCAAAAACCGATGAGGAAGAATGATATAGCAGAAAATCTTAAAAGTTAAAAGTTAATGTAAGCTTGTAAGCAAAATTATCAGCTACACGGGCAAATGCATAGTGACCAAGACGGTAATATACTGCCACACCATATCCAAAGAACTTTTGATTGAGGAGTTTATTGATAGCCAATCCGGTTTCATAAAAACCTTTATCTAAGGGTTTATAGCTTATTCCCTGATGAAATTCCGGATTCCGCATTTTGCCAAATCCATAATTAAATATCCATGAAACTTCTGGTTTGAATTTTCCTTTCCTGAAAAGTAAACTTTCGAAGTTTTGCCTGAAATATGCTGATACAAATTCTGAGGAATAGAATTCATTCATCCGCATGGTGCCAAAACTATTTTCGGCATCGAGGGTAAAACCGCTGAAATTAGCATAGCCATTATACAATAAACCTATTGGCATTGTTCGGCTGGCCAAACCAGAGACCAAGGTAATATTAGATTTGCCAAGAAATTTGGATGTAAAAGTTTTGGCCAGTTTAGCTTCGTATTTCTGATATTCGAGCGTTCCGTTCCATAATTCGACTCCATGTTTATAATTAAACCAAAGAATAGGATATGTGGTACCGGTCGATATTTTTCGTCCCCGCGGAGTAAGTACAAATTTTTCGTTAAACGAAAACTTGAACCCAATAGCCATTTCTGTCAACGAATAGCTGTCGAGATAAGTATCGGCGGGACTTATAAACGAGTATCCGGCAAGTGATCGGGTAGTATTGGTTAACGAAAGTTTAATTTTTAAATAGTTAAGCGCCCTGAATGTAAATGCGGTTTCCAATCCTTTGTTTTTGTCCATTCGGTTTACCTGCAGTGTCCGGTACATTTCAGTGGATAAAAGAAACTGATCATCTAAGAACCTAAAAGCTCCTGTCTCAGTAACATCGTTTGTATAATTTAAACTAAAGCGGGTATCGCTTCCCCATTTTGGGAATAGTTGAAAAAACGCCCCATATTTCGACTTCTTATCGGTTATTCCATAGGCAAAATGTCCTCCAACAGAGAAGTATCTGGCCATACGGTTATTGGTTTGCAGACCTATTCCAAGCCTAAATCCCTCACTTCGGTTGTAGTTAACAAATTTCCGTAGGTCTACGTTAACATATCCAATAGGGATAAAACCAGTTGAAATGGTTTCCCAAACTTCCAGTTTCTGGTCAAAATTATTGGCTTGGCCAATACTGTCTAATAGACGGTAGGTAATCGAATCCCTATTTGATAAAGGAATGGGTCTGCTGGAATTCCAGATAGAATCGGGTTGATGGTAAGCTTCGGGAGAAACGCTAACTTCGATATTTGAAAATTGAGAAGAACGAATTTCGGGCTCCAGTTGTATGTTTTTAATATACGTTTTGCCAATTCCAATAAAAGTAATGTCTTTGGTAGCATTGTTACCCACTAAATTCCGAAATGCAAGCTGAGTATTGAGTTGAGTTGGAAACCACTTTCGTTTATTAATCAGTTCGTACCGTTGTTGAATTTTAATAGCCATCATTTGGTTTTGAGGATAGGCCTCTGCTATAACATTCTGTATTGCATATCCATTGGTGTTTATATAAATCACCCCTTTTAAACCATCGAAGTTTTTACCCTTTATTGGTTTGTAAGAGATTACAAACAGCGTATCCAATGTTTCTGTAAGAAAGGTGTCTTCAAGCAAAAACGAATAGCGCGAAGTGCTTCCTGAGCCAATTGGGTTGATATAACTTTTATCCAGAAGGACAATGAAGTCGTTGTAAAAGGAAAATGATTGCAATTGCGTTGCCAGTAAGGTAAACGATGGATCTTTAAAACCCGAAACACGCGATGCAACAACCTTCTCCTGATTTTTTCCTGGATATTTATATTTCCGGTCGCTGATAAATTCCATAACCAAAATGTATGGTTTAGTTTTTTTTGTTACTATGGTGTCGTTAGCTGGCTGGTCTATCTGGTTTTTTTGTAATAGGCTGTCAAGATTAGATTTTTCTTTTTGAAAATTGAAATGCATCTTATTATAAGAAACATAGCTAAAGGAACTCATTTTTTCGGGATTGTTCCGATTGCGGTTTTCGGATACCCGCTGAATAATACGGTGAGCAGGGTTCACTCCTGGTTTTACAATTACTTCCTGTAACGAAGTTGAAATGCTGTTTAATGTAAAAGAATAATTGTTGTCTTTTACTGAGTCAAGCGATACAATTAGTTTTTCGTACCCAATAAGATTAAAAACCAATTGCTGCGGTTTGGTATTGTTCCGAATGGTGTAACCTCCGTCAATATTACTTATTACGCCTTGTTTCCCATTATTAAAGGTTATGTTAACAAAAGCAAGGGATTCGTTGGTTTTTGAATCTTTTATTTTGCCTGTTATTTCGAAAGGCTGAGCTATAATAAAATTTGAAATACAAAATGAAATAGCTAAAGCCAGAAAAAAAAATTTCATAATCGCTGTATATTTTAGAATTCTAAAAATACAACGATTATGAATATAATCAAGTGTTGCGCTTGCGATATAAATTCTTAAGCGTTTTGGCGTGTCATTTTAAGGTACGAAACTTCTTTAGGAGTTAAGTATCTCCATTCGCCGCGTTTCAAGCCTTTTTTGGTGAGGCCGGAGAAAAATACGCGATCGAGACGTTGAACTTTATATCCCAAATGTTCAAAAATCCGGCGTACTATCCGGTTTCTGCCCGAGTGAATTTCGATACCAATATGCCTAAAGTCGTTTTCCTGAGTGAAATCGAGGGAATCGGACCTTATAAAGCCATCGTCGAGGGTTAAACCGGTCATAATGGTTTGAAAATCGGCAGCTGAGAGATCTTTATCTAATTGAAGATGGTAAATCTTCTTCATTTCATTTTCCGGATGGGTCAACTTTCTGGTAAGTTCGCCATCGTTTGTTAAGAGCAATACTCCAGTAGTCATGCGGTCGAGACGGCCAACCGGATAAATTCTCTCGCGGCAGGCTTCTTTAACAAGTTCCATTACAGTTTTCTGCGCGTTCGGATCTTCTACTGTCGTAACGTAATCTTTCGGTTTATTTAAAAGAATATATACTTTTTTTTCCGATTCCATTTTTTTGCCATTGTAAATGATTTCGTCGCCAGCATTTACTTTCGACCCAAGTTCACTTACAATTACACCATTTACCTGGATGAGTCCGTTTTTTATAAATTCATCAGCTTCACGGCGGGAGCATAAGCCGGTACTTGCAAGGTAGCGGTTAAGACGAATTGGCCCGTCGGGCATCATCTCAACAGATGCAGGGTATTCGGGACGAACATGGCCAAAATCGTTTCGGTATGGTTTTTTAAAACCTGGTTTTCCCGGGCCTTTTTGAAATTTATTTCTATAGGAACCAGCTCCGGGACGTTGACCTGATCCTGGTTTCGAGTATGGTTTATTACCATAACTCCGTTGACCGGAGCTATCGTTGCTGCGAAAAGGTCTGTCACTTCTCTCAGGGCGACTTCCTCCTTCGGGACGGTTTCCCCAGCTTGGACGATCGGAACGTTCCGGACGAGGTCCTCTGTCACCGTAACTTGGGCGGGCAGGTCTGTCTGTTTGGTTTCCGCGGTCGTCTCTGTTACCTCTATCGCTCCATGCTGGGCGGTTAGGACGATCGGAATTTGGATTCCTGTCGCTACGATCGGTTCTGTTTCCGTAATCGCTTCTATTTCCCCTATCAGCGCGGTTTCCATAGTCGCTTCTGTTTCCACTATCTGCCCTATTGCCTGAATCAGCACGGTTTCCACTATCGCTTCTGTTTCCCCGGTCGTCCCTGTCATAATTTACGCGTCGTGGCCGGTCGGAAGATTCTCCATAGCTTCTTCTTTCGGGACTATATGGGCGTGCTGGCCGGTCGGATTGGTCTCCGCGATTCCATGGCTCTCTATAACTTTCTCTTGATGGTTCTTGATCTTCCCGATCGCTTCTAAAAAGTGGTCTGTCCGAATAAGGATTTCTATCTGGTTCGGGAGCTTTTTTAATCCTTGGACGTTTGTTGGGTTTTGGCTGATCGCTGCTACTCTGATCTTTTCCTTCTAATTCATCGCGGTTCATGTTCTTGCGGTTTGTAATTGTTATGGCTCACGCCGTAATTATTCTTGTTAATTTTTAAAATAAGCGGGTAAAGTTAATTGTTTTTCAATTAAATATGATTTCACTTTGTAATTAATTGATAATAATGTATAAAGTGATTTATTTGTTTTATAAATATGGATTTCAATTTTAATAAAATTCTCCTTTTGGGTTTTTCTCTTGATTAATTGTAAATGAAAAACAACGCGGAATGCTTTTTGTTTTTAGAGTGGTACAAAATTAGTAATTAGAATTCTTAAAAACAAATTAGTTTTAATAATCTTTTTGTCCAACGGTTTATGATATAACCGCTTTCGAATTTCGTCTATCATTATATATATTAATCAACTATCTATCTTGGATTGTGTATTTTTTTTAGTATCGGCCATTTATTTATCTATGCAAATATCTATAACGAGGCATATTAAATACGATTGATTATTATGATCAAACTTTAGAACAAAAAATATATTTTTACGCCCAAATATTATATCGTGTTTTAAAGATTATAATGTGTTTAATTATAATGAATTTCACAAATATTTTAAAGGCTTTTGCTTCTAATGCTCAGTTTTAAAATTCTATAAAATATGAAAGACAATATTTCTTATACCATAATTTTATTTATCTCAAAGCTTTTTAGCCTTCTGCCATTCCGGGTAATTTATATATTATCCGATATCGTTTCATTTCTATTGTATCGTTTTCTCCGGTATCGGCGAAAGATGGTGAGAAAAAACCTCATCAATTCCTTCCCTGAAAAAGCACTGAAAGAAATAGTCAAAATTGAAAAGGGGTTTTATAAATATTTCTGCGATTATTTTTTGGAGACCTTGACTCTTACGTATTTAAAACCGGAAATTCTTCAAAAAAAAATAATATATACCAATCCGGAAGTTTTAAACAGCTATTTTGACCAAAAAAGAAGTATTGTTTTGGTTGCAGCACATTATGGAAACTGGGAAATGACATCTCAGATGCCTCATTTTTTAAAACATAGAATATTAGCAGCTTATAAACCACAATCGAATAAAGGATTTGATCGTTTCTTTGTTCGTTTGAGGCAACGCTTCGGTATTGAGGCTGTCCCAATTGCCGATATTGGCAGACGTGTTTTTACTTATTCGAAAGAAGGTATTTCAACTATTACGTATTTAGCGAGCGATCAACGACCAATGCGGATTAATGCACGATACTGGACTAAATTTATGAACCAGGAAGCTCCTATAATTCATGGTCCTGAGAAAATAGCAGTAAAAATGAATTCTCCGGTATTTTATTTAGATATTAGAAGAGTCCGTAGAGACAATTATGAGGTTACCTTCGAGTTAATAGAAGAAAATCCTAAACTTACAGCAGAATTCGAAATTACCGAGAAGCTGACAAGGCATTTAGAAAATCTTCTAAATGCCGATCCAATTCCTTATTTTTGGGCCCATAACCGCTGGAAACACCGTCCTTAATAATGTTATTATTCGTCTCTTATTTTACTTCGTTTTTTACTATAGGCGAAATATACAATAAGCCCAATAGCCATCCATATAAGCAGCCTTATCCAATTTGGCCACCCAAGTCCATAAATCATAGCGCCGCAAACTACTATTCCTAAAATAGGAACAATTGGCACAAAAGGAGTTTTAAACTGCCGGGGTAATTCGGGATTGGTTATTCTCAATACCCAAATTCCGGCAGATACCAGAATGAATGCAAATAGGGTTCCAATACTAGTCATGTCACCAACAACATCTCCGGGCACAAAAAGCGCAAATACTCCAACAAAAACAAAGAAAAGAATATTCGATTTATAGGGTGTATGATATTTTGGATGTATTTTCGAAAAAACAGGTGGAACTAATCCATCTTTACTCATCGAGTAAAAAACCCGTGATTGACCGTATAACATTACCAGAATTACCGATGAAAACCCTGCAAGAATAGACACGGTAACCAGTTTTGCCAGCCAGCCATACCCGGTCATGTAAGTTTGAATTGCAAAAGCAACCGAGGCTTCCTTTCCTACTGTTCGAAAATCGTTAACAGTTGCTACGCCTGTCAGTACGTAAGCGAAAAGAACATATAAAAGTGTACATATTGCCAACGATCCTAAAATGCCACGGGGCATATCCCGTTTTGGGTTTTTTGCTTCCTGGGCAGCAGTTGAAACCGCATCAAATCCAATAAATGCAAAAAATACAACACCTGCGCTTCCCAAAATACCTAATATGCCACCAAAATTATGAATAATTCCCTGGTTATCTGTATACAAGCTGCTTTCCGGAATAAACGGAATATGATGAGCGGGATTAATAAATGACCAACCCAAAACTATGAAAAGTATAACAATAGCAACTTTGGTAATTACTATTAATCCATTTACAAAGGAAGATTCCTTAACACCTTTAATAAGTAATACTGTTAGAAGAAAAAGTATAAACAAAGCAGGAAGGTTCATTATCCCATGTGAAACAACCTGGCCGGCACTATCTTTTAGTACCTCAAAGGGCGAGTGTGACCATTCGTAGGGAACCTGTAAATTAAAATATCCAAGCAGTTTATTCAGGTATTCGCTCCATGCAATACTTACCGTTGCTGCCCCTAGGGCATATTCCAGTACCAAATCCCATCCAATAATCCAGGCAACAAATTCCCCCATGGTAGCATACGAATAGGTATAAGCACTTCCCGAGACGGGGATCATCGAAGCAAATTCAGCGTAACATAATCCGGCAAACAAACAGCCGAGTCCTGCAATTATAAATCCAATAGTTACTGCAGGACCAGCATTATTCGCAGCGGCAGATGCCGTCCTGACAAATAAGCCAGCACCGATGATTGCTCCAATTCCTAAAGCTATCAAATTGCCTGTATTCAATGAGCGCTTAAGTCCACTATCCGACTTTTCTATTTCTGCTGTTAACTTTATTATAGATTTTCTTTTGAAGAGCTGATTCATACCCCAACAAATAAGTTTAAAATTCTTAGCCGACTAAAATACATAAATTTTAATTAAAGCGGCTTGCCTCCAATATATTTAGATTTTAAATAAATACTTCCAAATTAATTTCATATTGAAAGGAAAGCATTGAAATTTAAACATTCAAAGGCATTTAGAAGAAAAATAAATAGACATTGTATCAAATTAAATCCGGGATTATTCCAGTTCTAGTTTAAAATCTTTATTTAGGTTTTTTTAACAGTCGATCGATGAATTATTCTTTAATTTTGCTGAAACTTTGAATTGAAACCTTTATGAATGTGCTGCATCAATCCAATAAAATAGCGTGATAGTTGTTTTTGTTTGAATCTCTTTTAAAGTAATCAGTAAACAATGCAAAAGCTCTCAAAATATATTGCCATTACAATTTTATTTGCCTTAATAATACCAGGATGCAGTTCCGGGAAAAATTCAACCCGGGTAAAGAAAAATAATCGAAAATTAAAGCCTTGCAATTGTCCCACTTTTGGCTCTATTAACAGCTATCCGAATTGCTATTTTATTTCATAGGTAAAAATATGTCTAGGCTTCAGCAGCTTGTGCAGAGAGTTATACTAATTATTATAGTTTTATTATTAGTAGATAGCTTTACCGTCGAGGCTCAGACAGGTAATTCCAGATTTCTGTTTGGACGATTGCAAAGGAGCAACGATAAAACCGCTGTTTCATTTGGGATTGTATTAAATAAAACGCAGAAGGTAAATGCTATAAGTGATTCCTCTGGTTTTTTTACAATTCAGGCTGCTAAACTCGATACGTTGATTATTTCCCGAATTGGTTATTTTCAAAAGATCATTGTCGTTTCAGATTCTTTACTTCGTAAACAAAAAAACTTCCAGATCGATTTACTTGAAAAGGCATACGATTTAAAACACGTTACCATTGCCGGATTGGGAACCTACCAGGAATTCAAGCGTAAAGTAGTTGAAATGAAATTACCCGAAGAAGAGTTTCTAATGAACCCATCGATAAAAAGTTCCTTTCCAAAGAAAGTAATTGTCCTTCAGCCACAAATGAGCATTCCGCTGGGAAGTCCGGTAACTGCTTTATACATGATGTTTAGTAAGGAAGGAAAATCGTTGCGAAAACTTGGAGAATATATGGAAAAGGGAAAAGAGGCTGATAAATTCAAGCATAAATATAATCCTGTACTGGTTTCGCAATTAACAGGGCTAATAGACGCTGAACTTGAAAAGTTTATGGTTTATTGCAATGTTACTAATAGCTTTCTTGAAACAGCAAACGAATACGATGTTAGGAAGAAAGTTGCAGACTGCTTTGAACAGTTTAAAAAAGAAGTTATTGAAAAAGAACAAAAACCTTAAGGGAATATCTTTCCCATCTTTTTTCGATTATTAACTTTTATTAACGTTTGGAGTACCCAAAAGAACTTAAAAACGGTATTATTTTTTAACACATATTTATAAAAGGAGTATATTTGCGGCTTTAAATTTTAAATTATGAACAAAAGAACCCTCATTATTATCTTATTGGCATTGGTTGCTTCTCATTTTACGCTGAATGCTCAAAAGAAAAAAGCGCCCAAAATGGAAACCAATTTAGATAGCGTTAGCTATTCGATTGGTAGTTTATTTGGTGGCAATTTAAAGAATTATGGTTTTACCGATATTAACGTAAAGCTTTTTACCAGAGCTATTGAAGATGCTTTAAAAACTCAGGATACAATTATTAAACCTGATGTTGCAAACGAAATTGTTCGGAAAGCTGTTACCAAAATACAGGAACAAAAAGCAGCAAAGAACCTTGCGGATGGAAAAGCCTTTTTGGAAAAGAATAAAAAGGAAGCTGGTGTAATTGAATTGCCAAGCGGATTGCAATATAAAGTCTTAGTTGAAGGTGCTGGAGAGTCTCCTAAAGCTGATAGTCAAGTTACTGCCCATTACAAAGGGACACTGTTGGATGGAAAAACTTTCGATAGCTCTTTTGATAGGGGAGAACCAATGAAATTTGGAGTGAGCGACGTTATTGAAGGCTGGAAAGAGGCGCTTCAACTAATGAAACCCGGAGCAAAATGGAAACTCTTTGTGCCGGCTAACCTGGCTTATGGAGAAAATCCTCAACCGGGTGGACCTATTGCCCCAAACATGGTGCTGATTTTTGAAGTAGAACTTATATCGATAGGCGAATAATAATCAATTAACTAAAATAAATTATGAGAATGAAACAATTAATTCTGTTTGTAGGTTTGTTAGGTGTTATCCTAACATCTTGTAATAAACCTAACTATAATGTAAGTGTTAAAAGCGAAAACGATTCAATTGCTTATTTGATTGGTGTTTACTACGGAAAACAATTAAAATCAGGTGGTGAATTAGAATCGTTAAATGTTGATGCAATGGCTAAAGGTTTAAAAGAGGCTTTCAACAACGATTCTCTGAAAATAACTGACGAAGAAATTCAGGTAAAGTTGAACATGTATTTTACGAAACTTCAAAAATTGGCAGCCGAAAAGAATTTAAAAGCCGGTAAAGATTTTTTAGAAGCTAATAAAAAGAAAGCAGGTATTATTGTTTTGCCTAGTGGCTTGCAATATCAGGTAATTAAAGAAGGAACAGGCCCACAGCCCGATTCTTCAAACATGGTTACCGTTCATTATACCGGATATCATATCGATGGTACCGAATTTGAATCCTCTACAAAAGGAGAACCTGTTCAGTTCAAAGTTACCCAGGTTATTCCGGGTTGGACAGAAGCACTTCTTAAAATGAAAGTTGGTTCGAAATGGAAATTATTTATCCCAACTGAAATTGGATACGGCGAAAGAGTGGGTCGTGGAAGTAAAGTTAAACAAAACGAGGCGCTTGTTTTTGAAGTAGAATTATTAAAAGTTGAAAAAGAACAACCTGCCGATCAACAAGGAATGCCACAAGGAATGAGATAAACTATTTAAATAATTATTTATGTAAAAGCCCTTCGAAAGAATATTTCGAGGGGCTTTTTAGTTATGTTAATGTTCGAAACTGTACATCCCATGTTCCATTAGCGAACAATAAACATAGTGTGATTTAGATTCTATTTTGCTGTTAAATAAACATATATGTCTAGTGGCATAGTAATTGTAAAATTGGTACAGTTTGATATAATCGTTATAAATTATGATACAAATTAAAAAGATTAACAAATCTTACGACACTGGAAACACAAAACTTCATGTGCTCAAAGGAATAGATCTGAGTATTAAAGAAGGGGAGCTTGTTTCTATTATGGGAGCTTCTGGTTCAGGGAAATCCACGTTGCTGAATATCCTTGGGATCCTTGATGCTTATGATTCCGGGGAATATCATCTGAATGGAACATTAATGAGCGATTTAAGCGAAAAAAAGGCTGCCTATTATCGGAACCAATACCTTGGATTTGTTTTTCAGAGCTTCAATTTGATTTCTTTTAAAAATGCCTTGGAGAATGTAGCACTTCCGTTATATTACCAAAAGGTAAGCAGGAAGCAGCGTAATAAAATCGCGATGGAATACCTCGATCGGATGGGACTCCGGGATTGGGCCAGCCATATGCCAAATGAGCTTAGTGGAGGTCAGAAACAACGTGTTGCAATTGCCCGTTCATTAATTTCCAAACCTAAGGTAATTTTGGCCGATGAGCCTACTGGAGCTCTTGATTCAGTTACTTCCCTCGAAGTTATGGCTTTTTTACAGGAAATTAATAAAACTGGGATTACCATTGTAATTGTTACGCACGAAAAAGATATTGCCGACCGCACTCAAAGGGTTATTCGCCTCCGCGATGGTGTTATTGAACAGGATTATTATAACCTAAACTAATCAGCTATGTTCGATATCGATAAATGGCAGGAAATATTCAGCACTATTCAAAAAAACAAACTTCGCACTATTCTTACAGGTTTTAGCGTGGCTTGGGGTATTTTTATGCTGGTGGTGCTGCTTGGTTCCGGAGTAGGATTGGAAAACGGGATAAAAAAGGATTTTGAAGGCGATGCTATCAATAGTATATGGATATATCAGGGACAAACTTCCATGCCTTTTCAGGGGATGAAAGTTGGCCGTAATATTCAATTTACAAACGAAGACTTTGACAGAACGCAAAAGCTATTACAAGAGCAAGGGGAAAATTTTTCAGGACGCTCTAATATCCGGGGTACTGGTATTGTTTCCTATAAAAATCAATATGGTTCTTTCGAATCAGTTCCGGTACATCCAGGTACTGAGCAGCTCGAAGAAGCAAATGTTCAGGAAGGACGGTTTGTGAATAACCGCGATATAGCGGATAAAAATAAAGTTGTAATTATCAGCACCATTGTTAAGCAAGAGTTATTTAAAGGAGAAAAAGCGCTTGGGAAGTTTATTAAAGTGAATGGCGTCCCTTTTCAAGTGGTTGGTATTTTTAAAGATAAAAACGATCGTGATAACCGCAGGGTTTATGTTCCGATTTCAACCGCTCAAATGATATTTAATGGTGGAAACAGAATGTTTAATATTGCTTTTACTACCAAAGGAATTAGTGGGGAGGAAAGTCAGAAAACCGAAGAAATAATCAGGGCATCTTATGCCGCCAAGCACAAATTTAATAAGGACGACAAGCGTGCAATCTGGGTTCGTAATAATGTAAAAGAATTTGAACAGATGCAGGGCCTATTCAGCGGTATCAGAATGTTTATCTGGTTCATCGGTATAGGGACTATTATTGCAGGTATTGTAGGTGTAAGTAATATTATGATTATTGTTGTGAAGGAACGGGCCAAGGAAATTGGCATACGCAAAGCCATTGGTGCGACTCCCGGATCGATTATAGGGCTGATTTTACTCGAATCGGTTATGATAATGAGCTTTGCCGGGTACATTGGGTTAGCCCTGGGAGTTGGAACACTCGAAGCGCTTTCCCCACAGTTTAGTTCACCCGATTCTTATTTTTTGAACCCCTCGGCCGATTTTGGTATTGCTATAAAAGCAACGTTGCTCTTAATTGTATCGGGAGCCATTGCCGGTTTTTTTCCAGCAATGCGTGCCTCTAAAATTAGGCCGGTAGAAGCATTGCGCGATGAATAATAAAACTTTACAAAAACTTTAAATACCTATTAAAATGTTCGACCGCGACAGGTGGCAGGAAATTATCTCTGCTCTCAAAAAAAATAAACTCCGTACCCTTTTAACAGCATTCGGAGTGTTCTGGGGTATCTTAATGCTGGTTATCATGTTGGGCGCCGGAAAAGGCCTCGAAAATGGTGTATACGACGGAATGGGAGGTTTTGCTACCAACAGCGTATTTATATGGTCACAAAACACTACTGTTCCTTATAAAGGATTTAAAAAAGGGCGTTGGTACAACTTCAATAACAGCGATACAAAAGTGTTAAAAGAGCAAATTCCCGAAATTGAAAGTCTTGCTCCCCGTTTACAAGCTCGTTTCTGGGCCAGCGAAGGACAGAATAATGTAGTTCGCGGTTTAAAAACCGGAGCATTTAACGTTTTTGGAGATGTTCCCGAGTTTAATAAAATAGATCCAGTAACCATTTTAAAAGGTCGCTACATTAATCCCGAAGATGTAGAAAAGCGCCGTAAAATTGTGGTTATTGGGAGCCGTGTAGCAGATTTGCTTTTTGAAAAGGAAGAAAATCCAATAGGCGAATTCATTCAAGTGCGAGGTGTATATTTTATGGTTGTTGGTGTTTATAAATCTCAGCACAACGGCGGTTGGGCCGAATGGCAGGAAACAACCATAGAAATGCCCTTAACAACATTGCAACAGGTTTATAATTTTGGAGATCAGGTGGGATGGTTTTCTATTACTTCCCGTTCCGATGTTTCGGTTAGTTTAGTCGAAGAGAAAGCAAAAGTGATTCTAAAGAAACGACACTCCGTTGCTCCTGAAGATAATGAAGCCATTGGTAGCGAAAATGTTGAAAAACAATTTTTGAAAATCAGTAAATTATTTCTGGGTATTAAAGCTTTGATATGGATTGTAAGTATAGGCACTCTTTTGGCTGGTGTTATTGGTGTAAGTAATATTATGCTCATCATTGTTAAAGAACGAACCAAAGAAATTGGCATCCAACGAGCCTTGGGAGCAACTCCTTTTAATATTATTTCTCAAATTATTTCCGAAAGTGTTTTCTTGACTTCCATTGCAGGCTACATTGGTTTACTAGTGGGAGTGGGAGTAGTAGAGCTTATAAATTTTGCACTAAAGAAAACCCAGGAAGCTGGCAGTAATGTAATGTTTACAAGACCCGAAGTCGATTTTAGTGTGGCCATGACAGCCTTAATAATTTTAATTGTATGTGGTGCAATTGCCGGGTTCATTCCTGCAAAACGGGCCATTAATGTAAAACCTATTGAAGCGCTTCGATACGAATAAAATAAACCGGTAAATTCTTTTCAGTAACTCTATAATGTAACTCAATTATGAAAAAAATTTTTAAAATATCTTTGTTAGTATTGTTCATCGGCCTTTTTGGATATACGATATTCTTTCTCTATCAAAAATCGAAGCCTAAAACAGTAGTGTTTGAAACCAAAAAACCCTTTATCAGTAGTGTTGTAAAAAAAACAGTGGCTACCGGAAAAGTTGTTCCCCGCAAGGAGATTGAAATTAAACCAAAAGTCTCAGGCATTATCGAAGAGATATACCTCATTGCTGGGAAACGAGTTCGTAAAGGCGATCTGATTGCCAAGATTAAGATTATACCCGATATGGTAAATCTTAACAATGCCGAATCGCGTTTAAATCGAGCCAAACTGAGTGTCGATGATATTCAGTTGGTTTACGACCGTCAAAAAAAGCTGTTTGATCAGGGAGTTATTCCCGAAGCTGAGTTTCAGCAAACCCGTTTAAACTTTAATACAGCAAAAGAAGAACTCGAAACTGCCGAAAATAACCTTCAGCTTATACGCGAAGGAGCACTTAAAAAAGCAGGTCAGGTTACTAATACCCTCGTTCGTTCTACCATCGATGGTATGGTGCTCGATGTACCTGTGGAAGAAGGGAAATCGGTTATTGAAAGTAACAATTTTAACGAAGGCACTACCATTGCCATTGTGGCCGATATGGGCGAAATGATTTTTGAAGGAAAAGTAGACGAAACTGAAGTAGGGAAAATCCACCAGGGAATGAACCTTTCGCTCTCAATTGGCGCAATTGAGTCCGATACTTTTAATGCTGCGCTCGAATATATCTCTCCAAAAGGAAAGGAAGAAAATGGTGCCATTCAGTTCGAAATTAAAGCCCAGGTTGCGCTGAAAGAAAATAAATTTATCCGTTCGGGATATAGCGCAAATGCTGATATCGTGCTCGAAAGACGCGATAAAGTTATGGTGGTCGAAGAAGGTCTTTTGCAATATCAGGGCGACTCTGCCTATGTTGAGGTAGAAACCAAACCTCAGGTTTTTGAGAAACGGTATATTCAAACTGGTTTGTCGGATGGAATGAATATTGAAATAAAAAAGGGGCTTAAGCTTACTGATAAAATTAAAGTAAAAATATAAGGATTTTCGTTTTACTGGTTACTTTGGGTTTGCCGCGCATCGAATTTTGGTGTGCGGCTTTTTTATTGCCAATTGTGGGCTTATATATTTGTTTCGTGTTTACCTTTGCGATTTTTATAAACATGGATTTTCATAGCATTAGTTTATTCGCCTGGGTATTGGCTGCATTAAGCGCCGTTTTAATAGGAATGGGCAAAACTGGTTTGCCTGGTGCCGGAATGATAGTAGTTCCGCTTATGGCTTTTGCATTTGGCGGAAAGCCTTCTACCGGAATTGTCCTTCCAATGCTTTGCATTGCCGATTTATTTGCTGTTTTATATTATCATCGTCATGCCGACTGGAAACATATTTATAAATTATTGCCATGGACTTTAATGGGCTTGGTAGCGGCTTTGCTCCTGGGAAGCAATATCTCTGACCACCAATTTAAAATGCTTATAGGCATTACTGTTTTAATTAGTCTTGTTGTGATGATTTGGCAGGACTATTTCCGAAAATCAAAAGAAGTACCTTCCTCTATCTGGTTTACCGCTCTGTTTGGGTTTGGCGCAGGGTTTTCGACTATGATCGGAAATGCAGCAGGACCGCTTATGGCTATTTATTTATTGTCGACACGATTGCCTAAAAATAGCTATATAGGTACCGGAGCCTGGTTTTTTCTTATAATAAACTATATAAAGGTTCCCTTGCAAATTATTTTTTGGAAGAATATAACGTTTCAAACAATTTCCTTTAATCTGATCATGATCCCAGCTATTGCATTAGGAGCGTTTTTAGGGTTTAAGCTGGTAAATTTTTTTCCTGAAAAAGCATATAGAATGTTTATCCTTATCTCTACTGCCGTTTCAGCCTTATTTTTGTTTTAAATTTCAAAATTTTTGAAAATCAGGTATATTTAACCCCTAATTTTTAAGTTTTCGACTCTATGAAAAAGATTATTTTATTGGCACTGCTATTGGTTCCAATGGTAGCAAAGTCACAAAACCTTCAGTTACATTACGATTTAGGCAGAAACCAGTATTCGGAGAAGCCAAATTATAGCTGGTTTACTACTACTTTCGAAATGTTTAAACCCGATAGCCTGGGATCTACATTTTGGTTTATCGATTTAGATTATCAAACAAATAAATCAAGTATTCAGTCGGCCTATCTGGAAATTGCCCGTGATTTTAATATAAGCAAAAAGTCACCCTTTCAGCTTCATTTGGAATATAACGGAGGTTTGTTTTCAGGAGGAGGCATTAATCATATTTGGCTGGTTGGGATAAACTATCCATTTATGATTGGAAACTCTGCTTTCAATACTTACATAACATATAATCATATTAGCGGGAACACCGAAGGTGCCGATTTTCAGTGGACGGGTGTTTGGAATGTTCCCTTATGCAACAATAAATTTATGTTTAGCGGCTTTGTCGATATTTGGAGTACCGATAAGGTTTCGTACGATTTGTTGGGTAATGAACTGCGCAAGGGGAAGAGGATGATTTTCCTCAGCGAGCCACAAATATGGTATAATATTAATAAATCCTTTTCGGTGGGTGGGGAAGTTGAAATAAGTCAGAATTTCATTTTCAACTCCGATAAGGTTGAAGCATATCCTACCATTGCTGTTAAATGGAATTTCTAATATAAGCCCCTATAACATTGATATAAAGCAGTGATGCTGGCGCGGATTTGCAATCCGTGCCTTCCTTTACCGTCGTTTGCAACGATTAGATTAGATTGATGTTTTTACGCATAAAAGCTATAGTCTTTTTTTATTAGACTCTTAAGATATTGTTAACAAAACAAAGGTTTGGTAATATCTGGGTTGTATTTAATTTTTTCGGCTAAATTACCAGCCCTTTGGGGTGTATATTTAAAACTTATTAGACTTGAGGAAGACAATCCAGACAGCTTTAGGCAGTGGGGTATTATAAACGCTACACATAAGTCATGACAAATGATTTAGAAACAAGTG